>NZ_NHRY01000084.1 GCF_002937115.1 Rhodopila globiformis
GCCGGTGCGAGCCAAGCTGCTGGCACGATCGTCTCGAGGCTGATGTCTCTGCGGTGGCTTGGCGACCCCGTGTAGCAGTCCGGCCCGCGCTGCGTTGAGGTACCCCACTTTGTCGCTCCCGGGCACGGGAAGCACGGGAAGCACGGGAAGCCGGATCTGTCTGCTACCTGCGGCGCCTCGGTCGTGTGTGAACGTGGAGGCCACCATGGAGCGACTGATCGAGCGCTGTGCCGGTCTGGATGTGCACCAGGCCAGCGTGGTGGGGTGTGTCCTGATCCACGAGACGGGCCGGCGCCCCCGGAAGCAGACCCGCACCTTCGGGACGATGACCGATGACCTGCAAGCCTTGCGCGACTGGCTCACGGAGCAGGGCGTGACCCATCTCGGCATGGAGAGCACCGGCGTCGACTGGCGCCCGGTCTACGCCGTGCTGGAAGGGGCAGTCGAGTTGATCGTCGGCAACGCCCGGCACATGAAGAACGTGCCGGGGCGCAAGACCGAGATCAAGGACGCCGAGGGGATCGCCGAGGTGGTCTGCCTCAAGGCGCGGCGCCATGCGGGCGGCGCTGGCGATTGCCCACAGGATCCTGGTCGCCGCCTGTCACATGCTCAGCCGCGGCGTCGGCTGTCACGAACTGGGTGAGGCTTACCTCGATAACGCCGACCGCACCCGCACCGCCGCCAACCTGAAGCGCCGGCTGCAGCGTCTGGGCTATGTCGTCGCCATTCAGCCCACGGAGGACGGGCCACAGCCGCACCAGGCAGCCTCATAGCGGCAGCGTCCGGGGCACTATTTTCGAAGCAGATATGGCAGTCGTTTGAACATCTTTTGCGATAATGTAACGAAATGAATTGTAATCGAACCGGCCGACGGCACTGGGTTCTGACTAAATACCTGGAAGCCGCAGGTTTCCGAGCATAACGCGCGCCCGGTTGATGGGCGACGACACGCGGGATGAAAGCGGTACCCGGGTTCCGCGGGAAGGCGGGTATTTTGTTGAACTGGTCTGCATTGTCTTGAACGTCAGCCTCAGGACTGTCACATGGTCACGGCGCGTGCCGTCGAGCCACCGCGACCGCAGGTCGCAACAAATTCTTCTCTGCGCGCTCTGCGCCCCGCTCTGCGATCTCTGCGTTGAAAAATCCGGTGCCGGAACAAAAATCTGCGTTGCCGATGGGCCGCCCAACCCGAAGCGCCGATGGCGCCCCGGTCACCGCGATTCGACGCAGAGATCGCGGAGTGGGGCGCAGAGCACGCAGAGCAGGGATTCGGGCGGCCTGCGGCCGCATTGACCTGGCATCGGTCGTGGTGCGGTGTTCATCAAACAAGGCGCCTGAACGGCCGATCAATCGGCGCAACAAAAGACGCTGCTTCCCGGTCCCCATGAGCACCGTGCCGCCGGTCATGGCCATCGCAGCATCGACGTCAATCATGACTCCAGGTCCCAAGGCAGCGCAGGCCTGCTGAATCATTGCTGTCAAAGCACATCTCAGCTGCCTGATCGGTCCGCACCCGCGCCGGCTGCACTGGCGCGCCGGAACGGTGCGGGCACAGGCCGTGTCAGGCGTCGGCCGGCTGTACCAGCCCCGCCTTGTGGGCCGCGATCCACTTCCGCAGTTCGGCGACATGGCCGCTTTCCTCCTCGGCGAAAGCCTCGGCGAGGACCTTGATCTCGGGATCGTCCGTGGTGTCGCAGACGGTCTGGTAGAACACCTGGCCGGATGTTTCCGCCTCCAGGGCGATCTCCAGCGCCTGGCCGCGCCCGATGAACGGATCCGCCGCCCAGATCGCCGCCGTCTCCGGGCTTTCGAAGCCCGGCCAGACATACTCGTCGGGCTTCATGTCGGGAACCGAGCGGAACCCTGCCCGCGCCTGGGCGTCGGCGAGATGCAGCCGTGAGTAGTCCGACAGGCGGCGGAACAGCGATCCCACCTCCTTGTTGCCATAGGCTTCCATCGCGTCGGCCAGTTGCCCGAACCGGTCCGCGGCCTCACGCTCGACCGCGATGGCGTAGGCCAGAAACTCCTCAACGGAACGCATCACCTGTTCCTCCTTGTGCGCAGCGCGGCAGCCAACGCCGTCCGGTTGGATGCCGCGAAAAATTCCATCCGCAGCGAGTGCAAACGATGTGCCAGGTCTGGGGGGCGACATTTCAAAGAGTTATTGCAAGGCCGATCGGCTTTGGCGCGTCGGATTCACGACATGGATTGCCGGCAGTGCGACAATCGCCGCGACCGGCCCGGGTTGCCCTCGCCTGCCTGACGTTTCGCCGAAGCGACGTCATGCGCCGGCCAGCAGCCGGCACCGTGGCAGACGACACGCCACGCCCGGCCAGGCGTGCGACGACAGCCAGCGCGGCCGCCGAACGGGACTGCCGAGTGCTTCACGCGCCGACCAGGAACTCCGGATCGACCGGGACCTGCATGGCTGTGACGAGATTGTTGGTCTCCGAAGCCATGCCGACGATGGCGAGCAGGTGCATATGCTGGGCCTCCGTCATGCCCTTCTGCTTCGCGGCCGCCGTATGCGAATGAATGCAGTAGGAACAGCCGTTCGCGGCCGAGACGGCGATGTAGATCAGCTCCCGGGTCAGGGGATCGAGCGCCCCCTCCCCGCCCATGATCGCCTTCAGGCTTTCCCAGGTGCGCTTCAAGGTGGCCGCATCATTGGCCAGGGCGCGCCAGAAGTTGTTGATGAAATCCGATTTGCGAACCCGCCGGATGTCGTCGAACACGGCCTTCACGGCCGGGTCCTGCGCGACGTCGTCGTCCGTCCACAGCCGCACGGTTGCCATGTGAACCCTCGCTCGTCTTGTTCGATGCCAAGGCTAAACCAGCCGCCCGGCCGCCGCCACAACCCGGAAGTGCAGGTTGAACAACCGTGGCCGTTCAGAGTGGCGCGGGACAGGCCGTCCTGTCGGCGAGGCATACTGGCGCGGTCGTGACGCGATCGGCCGGGATCCAGAGAGACGGATTGCCATGCCCAGCCGCCCTGGCTCCTACGGCAGTCGTACATCTCCGGAACAATCTGGCTTCGAGGCACCAGAACAGGGACGCATCGCGTGTCATCCTTGTCCCCGTACCGCTCGCCGGAGGTCCAGTCTCCATTCCCGTGGCCCGTCTGGTTGAGCGGCATCGGGATCGGCCGTCGCTTTCGTTGGGTCGAGGTCGCGCCGGTGCGTGGGGCGCCGATCGGCTCTCAACACGGAGAAAGCGCGGAGGGCCCGGAGGGTCACGGAGTTGGTGCGAACGGGTTGGCTTGTCGCCCGGCCCGGTCTCCGTGGCCCTCCGCGCTTTCTCCGTGTTGAAAATCACAGCAGAATCAACCGGCACGGACGTTTCCGGGTGGCGAGCGGTAGCAGAGCCTCCAGGACGGTCTCCATTGCCGCGGGGCAGGCTGATGCCGTGAACAAGCGTTGTGAAAACTCATCCCACAGATGTACGATCGCCGTAGCCCAGGCTCAGGGGTGTGCCGCACGGACCGATCAATCAAAATTGATCTATCGCTGCAGAATCATCGATTCTTATGCGCCTGGCGTCCGTCGGGAAGCCGAAATTGATTTCGTAGTTGATGATTTCGGCCTCACACTCTGCCCTTGCCCCAGACACTGCACAGGGACGATGGTATGGTATTTCCCGCCGACGAGACACAGGCCTGATGAGTCCGTTCGAGCTTCCCGCCGATCGGCTACCGGAACAGAGCGTTGTCGCCAGGCCGGTGTGGTGGCGACGGGCCCCTACAGGCGTGCGCCGCTGGGCGATCTGGTCCGTCCTCTCCGCCGCCGCGATCCTGCTGTGTATCGCGTTCGTGGATCAACCGGTCGCCCGCTTCATGTATGAGCATCCCGCCGTGTCCTCGCATGGCCACCGTCTGGGGTTCTTGCCCGTGACGATCCTGGCGGCCGCCTCGGCGAGCGTGGTCGTCATCGGCACGATCCGGGCGCTACGGGGCGAGGTGCCGCTGTTCTGGCGCCGCGTGCTGTTCGCCGGCCTCGCCTGCTGCGTCGCACTGACGTTGAAAACCGAGGCCAAATTTCTGCTCGGCCGCATGGGGCCCGGCGAGTGGTACTGGTACCAGACGCTGCCTTTCGCGGATTTCCATCCGTTCCATCGCAACGGCTCGTTCCCCTCTGGCCACATGACGGCCATGTGGTCGATCGCGCCCTTCGTATGGATTCGCTATCGATGGATGCGCATCCCCTGGATCCTTGCCAGCCTTGGCGTCGGCTATGCGTTGGTCGCGAGCAAGGCGCATTTTGTCTCGGACCTGATTGGCGGATGCCTGCTTGGGGGAACCGTGGGCTACCTGTTTCTGCTGGCAGCGGAGCATCCGAAACGGTGTGACGACGACGTGTGATCATAGAACGCGTTTGTGATACGGTTCGCGCTGCCGGGTGATCTAGATATCACGCCATCTTGAACTATACGGCGCAGCGGGCGGAGATTGCTCCGGCGACGCGATGGCTCCTGTGCCGATATAATAAGCACAGGCGGACTATCCGCGCCTTGCGGTGCTGATCGCGGCAAAGACCTGCATGGGCGGCCCGAAGCCTGTGCCCGGGCAGACACCGGGCACCACGTGCGCCGCTTGGGCTTACCGGACAGTGTGGACCAGCGCCGGCATCCAGTTCCGGGCGCGCCGGGCCAGTCGCGTCTCGACGGTTTCCTGGTCATAGTCCGGATGGCTCGCCTGCCGGACGAACGCCGCCCGGTCATCCAGGCAGAGCGTGTTGATGACACAACGAAATCCGGCCGCTGTGTCGCCCACCGCCCCGATATAGACGCCGCACCTGCGGCAGAGCAGATAGTCGGCCGTAGCGGAACCAAACCGGTATTCCTGCACCAGCGGCCACTCAGCCCATATCTCCGCCCGGCCCGCGGGATCGGAGACCGTGCGGGTGCCATGCGCGCGGCAGAACGAGCAGGCGCAGGATCGCACCGGCATATCGGCCGGTGGTTTCGTCAGCCACACCCGCACACGAAGGCTGCCGCAGTGACAACCACCCTGGTGTTCCATCGGGCAAGTCTCGATCCTTCGCCGCCCGGAGTCCAGCCGCGCCGTCGCCCGGCCGCCGCGGGCCGGCGAAGCCGTCTGTGCAAACCCGGGCATTGTTTGCATACTTTATCGATATGAACGGCCGTGCCGGTCGAGGCGACGGCATTGGATCGGGGCGCCAAGGGGGGAATAAGCTGCCACGCCGGGCCGGCCGACAGGATGGGACATGAACGATGGATAAGCGTGCGTGGCCATGAACGAGATCAAAGCGTCCGAGCGGGCCGCGACGCCGCTCTCGCTTCATGTGCCCGAGCCGGCTGTGCGCCCGGGCAGCAAGCCCGACTTCAGCCAGGTCGCCATCCCCAGGGCCGGCAGCGTCAGGCGCCCCGACGTCACCGTGGGTGCGCATGAGATCCACGATCTGGCCTGGTCCATCGTCCGCGTGCTCAACCGCCAGGGCGAGGCCGTCGGTCCCTGGGCGGAAGCGCTGGACCCGGCGTTCCTCAAGGCCGGGCTGCGCGCGATGATGAAGACGCGCGCCTATGACGCCCGCATGATGATGGCGCAGCGCCAGGGCAAGACCTCGTTCTACATGCAGTGCACCGGCGAGGAGGCGGTCGCCTGCGCCTTCGAGACGGCGCTGGAGAAGGGCGACATGAACTTCCCGACCTATCGCCAGCAGGGCCTGCTGATCGCCCAGGACTGGCCGCTGGTCGACATGATGAACCAGGTGTTCTCGAACGAAGCCGATCGGCTGAAGGGCCGCCAGCTTCCGGTGATGTATACGTCGCGTGAGGCGGGGTTCTTTTCCATCTCCGGCAATCTCGCCACGCAGTACATCCAGGCCGTCGGCTGGGCGATGGCGTCCGCCATCCGCGGCGACACCCGTGTGGCCGCCGCCTGGATCGGCGATGGCTCCACGGCGGAGAGCGACTTCCACGCCGCGCTGGTGTTCGCCTCGGTCTACCGGCCGCCGGTGATCCTGAACATCGTCAACAACCAGTGGGCGATCTCGACCAGCCAGTTGATCGCCGGCGGCGAGAACGCGACCTTCGCGGCGCGGGCGCACGGCTACGGCATCCCGTCGCTGCGCGTTGACGGCAACGACTACCTGGCCGTGCACGCCGCCGCCAAATGGGCGGTCGAGCGGGCGCGGCGCAACCTCGGCGCCACGCTGATCGAGTGGGTCACCTACCGCGCCGGGGCGCATTCGACGTCAGACGATCCGTCGAAGTACCGCCCGCGCGAGGAAAGCGCCGCCTGGCCGCTCGGCGACCCGATCGAGCGGCTCAAGGCGCACCTGATCACCATCGGCGAATGGAGCGCGGAACGGCAGACGCAGTTGCAGGCGGAAATCGACGACGAGGTGCTGGCCGCCGCGCGCGAGGCCGAGCAGCACGGCACGCTGCATAACGGCCCGAAGCCCAGCACGTCCACGATCTTCGAAGGCGTTTACAAGGACATGCCGCGCCACCTGCGCGAGCAGCGGCAGGAGATGGGGATCTGAGCCATGCCGCAGATGACCATGATCGAGGCGATCCGCGACGCGCTGGACGTGATGATGACGCGCGACGACCGCGTGGTGGTGTTCGGCGAGGACGTCGGCTATTTCGGCGGCGTGTTCCGCTGCACCGAGGGCCTGCAGCGCCGCCACGGCAAGTCCCGCTGCTTCGACACGCCGATCTCGGAAACCGGCATCATCGGCGTCGCAGTGGGCATGGGCGCATACGGCTTGCGCCCGGTCGCCGAGATCCAGTTCGCCGACTACATGTACCCGGGCTACGACCAGATCGTTTCTGAAGCGGCGCGCCTGCGCTACCGCTCGGCCGGGGACTTTTACGCCCCCATCGTGGTGCGCATGCCGACCGGCGGCGGCATTTTCGGCGGCCAGACGCACAGCCAGAGCCCCGAGGCGCTGTTCACCCACGTCGCGGGCCTCAAGACGGTGATCCCGTCCAATCCGCACGACGCCAAGGGCCTGCTGATCGCCGCCATCGAGGACGACGATCCGGTGATCTTCCTGGAGCCGAAACGGCTGTACAACGGCCCGTTCAACGGCCATCCCGACCAGCCCGTCGTGCCCTGGTCGCGGCATCCGCTGAGCGAGACGCCGGACGGCCACTACACCATCCCGCTCGGCACCGCCGCCATCCGGCGCGAGGGCGCCGCGGTCACGGTGCTGGCCTATGGCACCATGGTTCACGTCGCCGAAGCGGCGGTGGAGGAGGCCGGCGTCGATGCCGAGATCATCGACCTGCGCACGCTGGTGCCGCTGGATACCGACGCGATTGAACGGTCCGTCTCGAAAACCGGCCGCTGCGTGATCCTGCACGAGGCGACGCGCACCTCCGGCTTCGGCGCGGAACTGTCCGCGCAGGTGCAGGAACGCTGCTTCCACCACCTGGAAGCGCCGATTCAGCGCATCACCGGGTGGGATACGCCGTATCCGCATGCGCAGGAGTGGGACTACTTCCCCGGCCCCGCCCGCGTCGTCCGCGCCCTGGCCGCGGTGATGGAGGACTGAGCGTGGGCACGCGCATCATCAAGGTTCCCGACATCGGCGAAGGCGTCGCCGAGGTCGAGCTTGTCGGCTGGCACGTCGCCGTCGGCGATATCGTGCGCGAGGACCAGGTGCTCGCCGAGGTCATGACCGACAAGGCGACGGTGGAAATCCCCGCGCCCGTCGGCGGCACCGTGCTCGCGCTGGGCAGCGGCGAGGGCGCGACGATTGCCGTCGGCAGCGAACTGATGCGGCTCGACGTGCCCGGGGCGCCGGACGACGCCGAGCCGCCCGCGCCGAAGGCAGCCCCGCCGGCGGTGGACGAGGCCGAGCCGCCGCTTGCGCGGAAGAAGGCGCCCGGGCCGGCGCCGCTTGCGCGGCCGTTGCCCGGTGCGCCCATCGAGCGGGCGCCCACTGAACGTATGCCGGTCGAACATGCGCCGGTCGAACATGCGCCGGTCGAACATGCGCCGGTCGAACATGCGCCGGTCGAACCGTCCGTGCCGGGGGCCTCGGCGCCGATTGCGTTCCGCCCCGGGCCGCCGCGGGCGCCGGGCGAGAAACCCCTCGCCTCCCCGGCGGTGCGCCAGCGGGCGCGCGATGCCGGCGTGGATCTGCGGCAGGTGCGCGGCACCGGGCCGGCCGGGCGCATCCTGCACGAGGACCTCGATGCCTTCCTGCGCGGCACCGGCGGCGCGGCGGTCAAGGTTGCCGGCCGTACCGCGGACACCACGGTGCAGGACATCCGGATCGTCGGCCTGCGCCGGCAGATCGCGCAGCGCATGGCGGAGTCGAAGCGCCGTGTCGCGCATTTCGCCTATGTCGAGGAAGTGGACGTCACCGCGCTCGAGGACCTGCGCGCGGCGCTGAACGGCGCGGCGAAGGAACGGACGCGGCTGACCATCCTGCCGTTCCTGATGCGCGCCGTGGTGAAGGCGGTGGCCGAGTTCCCGCTGATGAACGCGCTGTACGACGACGAGGCCGACATCCTGCACCGTTACGGCGGCGTGCATATCGGCATCGCGACGCAGACGCCGAACGGGCTGATGGTTCCCGTCGTGCGTCATGCCGAGGCGCGCGACCTGTGGGGCTGTGCGGCCGAACTCAGGCGCGTGTCGGAAGCGGCGCGGTCCGGCATGGCGGCGCGCGAGGAACTGGCGGGCTCGACGATCACCGTCACCAGCCTCGGCGCGCTTGGCGGGATCGTTTCGACGCCCATCGTCAACCGGCCGGAGGTGGCGATCATCGGCGTCAACAAGCTGATGGTGCGGCCGGTGTGGCAGGATGGGGGTTTCGTGCCGCGCAAGATGGTCAACCTGTCCTCGTCGTTCGATCACCGCATCATCGACGGGCATGACGCGGCGCGCTTCATCCAGCGCATCCGCGGCTTGCTGGAAACGCCCGCGACATTGTTCATGGAGACGCCGGCATGAGCGACATGACAGCCAAACTTCTGGTCGTCGGCGGCGGCCCCGGTGGGTATGTCGCGGCGATCCGCGCCGGGCAGCTTGGCATCGATACGGTGCTGGTGGAGCGCGATTATCTCGGCGGCACCTGCCTGAATGTCGGCTGCATTCCCTCGAAGGCGCTGATCCATGCCGCCGAGGCCTATCACGACGCGGTCGCGGCCAGCGGCGAGTCGCGCTTCGGCCTGCACGTGGAACGGCCGCGCATCGACTTCGCGCAGACGATCGCCTGGAAGAACGGCATCGTCGAGCGCCTGACCGGCGGCGTCGCGGCGCTGCTGAAGCGCAGCCGGGTGCGCATCGTGCGTGGCAATGGAACGATGCTCGACGGCAAGACCTGCCGGGTGGAGACGGACACCGCGCCGCAGACGATCCGCGCCGAGCATGTCCTGCTGGCCACCGGCTCGCGTCCGATGGAACTTCGGGCGCTGCCGTTCGGCGGGCCGGTCATTTCTTCGACGGAAGCGATGGCGCTGCCCGGCGTGCCGGAGCGGCTGGCGGTCATCGGCGCGGGCTATATCGGGCTGGAGCTTGGCACCGCTTTCGCCAAGCTTGGCGCGACGGTCACGGTGGTGGAAGCGATGGAGCGCATCCTGCCGCTGTACGACGAGGACCTGACGCGCCCGGTCGCACGCCGTCTCGCCGCGCTTGGCGTCACGGTCATGACCGAGGCCACTGCCCAGGGGCTTGCGTCGGGCGGCGACGCCGTGGTGGTGCGGATGCCGGATGGCGACACGCGGGAGATCGGGGCCGATCGCATCCTGGTTGCGGTGGGGCGGCGGCCGAATACGGATGGGTTCGGGCTTGAGGGGCTGGATCTGCGCATGAACGGCGCGTTCGTCCGCATCGACAACCGTTGTGCCACTTCGATGCGCAACGTCTGGGCCATCGGCGACGTCACCGGGGAGCCGATGCTGGCGCACCGCGCGATGGCGCAGGGCGCGATGGTGGCCGAGATCATTGCCGGCGAACGCCGTGTGTTCGACAAGGTCGCCATTCCCGCGATCTGCTTCACCGACCCCGAAATCGTTGCCGTCGGCGCCTCACCCGAGGCGGCGCGGAGCGGCGGGCATGAGATCCGCATTGGCGAATTCCCGTTCACCGCCAACGGCCGCGCCATGACGAAGGCGGCGGAGGACGGGTTCGTGCGGATCGTCGCGCGCGCCGACAACCACCTGGTTCTCGGCGTGCAGGCGGTCGGGCACGGCGTTTCGGAACTGTCCGCCGCGTTTGGCCTGGCGCTGGAAATGGGGGCGCGGCTCGAGGACGTGGCCGACACGATCCATGCGCATCCGACGCAGGGCGAGGCGGTGCAGGAGGCAGCGCTGTGTGCGCTTGGCCACGCGATTCACATCTGACACGATGCGCTAAAAAGACGACCGTGACGGCGGATGGCCGGGCGTTCCTCGAGAGCGTTGAACGGGGGAGCGTGCGGCAAAGTTGTTGCTTTGTAGTCACGATTGGCAGCCGCGGCGCCTTGCCTGAAGGCGGACAGGCCGCCGCGTGGAGTCCCGGGTGCCGGCGTGACGTTTCGCCAAAGCCGCGTCACAATGCAGCCGACACCGGCAAGGGAGAAAACGACATGCCACCGCTCGACAAGGTGTACGACTACAGCCAGTACGGCGGGCTGAAGGTCGAGAAGCAGGACAAGGTGATGACCATCACCCTGAACGAACCGGAGTCGCTGAACGCCTTCTCCGCCGAAATGCACTACTCGTTCTCGCGGATCTGGGAGGACGTGCACGACGACCCCGAGGTGAACGTGGTGGTGCTGACCGGCGCCGGGCGCGCCTTCTCGGCCGGCGGCAATGTCATCGCCATGCAGCAGAAGATCGATCGGCCGGAATTGTGGGACGCCACCAGCCTGCCGGAAGCCAAGCGGATCATCTTCCGCATGCTGGAATGCGACAAGCCGATCATCGCGCGGGTGAATGGCCATGCCGTCGGGCTGGGCGCCACCGTGGCGCTGATGTGCGACATCATCATCGCCGCCGACACGGCGAAAATCGGCGATCCGCACGTCAACGCCGGCCTGGTCGCCGGCGACGGCGGCGCGCTGATCTGGCCGCAGCTGATCGGCTTCGCCCGGGCCAAGGAATACCTGTTCACCGGCGATCTGATGACCGCCGCGGAAGCGCACCGCATCGGCCTGATCAACCACGTGGTGCCGGCGGAGGAACTGGACGGGAAGGTCTATGGCCTCGCCCGGCGGCTTTCGGCCGGGGCGATGAAGTCGATCCGCTGGACCAAGCAGGTGATCAATATCCCGCTGCGGCAGATCGCGCATGCCACCATGGATTTGAGCCTCAGCCTGGAAACGCAGTCGAACCTGTCGAAGGATCACCAGGAGGCGGTGTCGGCGTTCGCGGCGAAGCGGCGGCCGAATTTCACCGGGGCGTAGCGGTGCCGCAGGCTCGGTCCAGGGCGAACCAGCCTTGATCACCAAGAGGCGATGCGACGGCTCGGGGTGGCCAGCGGTGCCGCGCTGGTGGAGGGTGTGCGAGCAAACGAGCAGCAATGCCCGGGCACCGGTGGGACCGGTGCCGGCCGGGACGCCGGCGCTGCTGCAGCCGGTGACGAGGCCGGTAAGCGCCCCGCCGGCGCATCCCGTTTGTGTGGCGGAAGGGCAGCGTGGATCAGACATTTGAGCGGGAAAGCCTGTCCATGCTAAGATAGTGTTGTCGCTCGGCCGAGGGTGCTGCTGGCTGCCCGGCCAGTTCCAGGGACCATCGATGGATGCGCCAATCGTTTCTGATCCCGTGCTCGCCCGGTTCCGCCTGGGGCTTGGAGAGCTGTACGGCGATCGCCTCGACCGCGTGGTGTTGTTCGGGTCCCGCGCGCGCGGCGATGCACGGCCGGAGTCCGACTATGATGTCGCGGTGTTCCTGCGCGATATGGACGACCGGGCCGCGGAATTGAATCGGCTGGCTGACCTGAGCACCGATGTCATCGGCGAGACGGGCGCGTTCGTTCATGCCATGGCTTACCGCGCTGACGCCTACGATGAGCGCACGCCGCTCATGCGGGAAATCCGCCGCGAGGGAATCGACCTCTGACGCCCGAAACCGGATATTTCCTTGCCAAGGCTCGCCGTCTGCTCCGCGAAGCGGAGGTGATGCTGGCGATGCAGCCTCATGATGCGGCAGGGCGCACGGCGTACCTCGCCGGCTTCCATGCCGCCCAGGCGTTGATCTCCGAGAAGACCGATCGTTCGGTGAAGACCCATCGAGGCGTCAGCGCGGAACTGCATCGGCTCACCAGGGATGATCCGCGCTTCGATACCGGACTGCGCACGTTCCTTGGGCGCACCTATCAGCTCAAGGGTATTGCCGATTACGAAACCGGCCCGGGTGCCGAGGTATCCTGCGAACAGGCGACCGAGGCGCTTGCGACAATTGCGTGCATTCAACTTCGGCGCTCGGACAGGATGGTTGATGCGGGATCGGCAAAGGCGACCGCAAGCATATCGGCGATGGGGAAGTACCGCACCAGATCATCGACCTGGACACTCTGCAAACCAACTCCTGGGCGACGCAGAGGCTTGGAGGGAAAGCCTGTGAACACGGTCACCATTGGCGTTTCGGATATCAAGGCGATCAAGCGCCGCCCGGCCGGTCGGGCATGACGTGAAGACCGTGCATGGGGACGTGCAGGCGCTACTGAAGGCGGATATTCTGGAGACGGACGACGCGGGGCGGATCGTGTTTTCGTATGATGCCGTGCATGTTGACTTCGTTGTCGGCAAAGTTGCTCAGGGATCGGCGCGCGGGGCAAGGCAGTTGTTCGAGAGGTCTGGCACGCCGATCCGGACCGCTGCGCTCAACTATCCGACGGTGAACGTGGCGCGAGCAGGTGGGAGATCGTGTCGATGAAGCGGGCCGCGATGCCGATGACCTCCTCCGCCTCCTCCAGTGTCACCACGCTTTGAGAGCCAACGGCGTAGTCCGCGACCTCCTTGAATTTGTAGGCATTGGCGAGATGGGATGCCAACTGGGCGTCAATGCGGGGTCGTCCATTGCGGCTCGGGCAAAGAGAGTCCTCATGCCGCTGTGGGTCTTGGCGACTTTGCCGGAGGCATCGAACACGAACGCCTGCGCCGCGTGGTACGCGGCGAGATAAGCTTCCTTTGCCGCCACCGCGGGCAACTGGATGTCGATGATTCTTCTTGCGGCGTCCAGGCATTCCTCCGCCCTGGCGAGATAATCGGCTGTTCCGGCTTTCACAGGTCGAGCCCGTCCTGACGGATTTCGTTCATAAATCCTGTTTGTTCCCGGTCGGCAGCGGCCGGGAAGGGCAATGCGTTGATGACGGCTTCCGTATCGAAGAGAATGCCGGGTTCGATCTCCGCGAGCCGGCGCATTTCGATTGCCCGGTTGGGAAGGTCGTTCAGGAAGACGGCGATGTCGTAGTCGGAGTCCGGATGATGGTCGCCGCGGGCGCGTGATCCGTACCGCACGACGCGGGTCAGCCGGTCGCTGTAGAGGTCTCGGACGGCGGTGCGGAAGCGGGTCAGGACAGGGTCGGTCGTCGTGTCGCCCGGCATGGTCTTTCTTTCGCGCCGCGTCGTTCTTACCGCAGCGCTGTGTTGGAGGCTACCGGATCGAACGGATCGGTCGCTGCAATCGCCGGTCAGGCCGCGTCCTTCGGGCGCTTCGCGGGCGCTGTTTTCCGTCCGTGCCTCGTCCGCGCGCGCTTGCCTGAAACGCCGCCTCCGGCCCCGCGCGCCGGGGCGGCGTCGCCGGTCGTTCCCGGATCCTCTGCCTTTTTGCGCTGCGGCCCGGGGGCCTGAGGAGGCCTCGGCGCTGCGCCCGGCAAGCCGGAGCCCGTGGTGGTGATCGACAGCCGGTGGCTCACCAGCAGGTTGAGGCTGACCTGCGCCTCCGCCGCTTCGATGACAAGGCGCCGGTGCAACTCGGGCAGGACGCGCACGATGAACTTTCCGGAGTAGGTTCTGGGGGACTGGGGGTCGTGGGTTCGAATCCCGCCGCTCCGACCACTTTTTTGGTTCCTCGCTGTTTCAGGTGGGTAGGGCGAGTTCGAGCTTACCCGCGATGAGGTAGATCATCGCCTTCAGGTTGCGGGAGGAGCGGTAGCCCCGGGCCTTGGCTTTGGCCGCCTGGACGAGGCTGT
>NZ_NHRY01000085.1 GCF_002937115.1 Rhodopila globiformis
TCCTGATAGATGAAGACCCGACCACTCTCGATCATTTGGTTATGTGGCGTTCAAAGGCCACCAACCGGCCCTGGCAGCCGCATTCGGCGCTGAACGCCACATATCCACCGGCGCCACATTACGCATCAAATGTGGCGCGCCACATTTGATGCTGTAGTACCGCTTGCCGGAAATGCCGACCGCACGGGACATGGCGGAAGGCCCTCGGCTGTTTGCCCTGGCCATGGTCGGCAACGGCTGGGGCTGAATCCGCGGCGGGTGATATCAGCATCATCCGGAAACGTCCATGTTCGCTCATCCTTCCGCGATCTTCAACATGGAGAAAGCGGAGGCTCACGAAGGGCCACGAAGACCGGACCATCCTGGCCTGTCGGGACCGGACGAACCGCATTTTTGGACCGGCAATCGCGGTACGTCGTGCCATCGGCGCGGATTCCGTCCATGGCAGGTTGCCTGAAGGATGGTCCGCGCCGCTTCGTCGTCTGACCCGTTCACACCCTTCGTGGCCCTCGGCGGTCCTTCGTCTTCTCCGCGTTGAAAGCGGTAGCCAATCCAGGCTCCGCCGCCGCCTCGACCCGCCCGTGATGACCGTAGCGCTCGCCGCAAATGCCACCCCATTGGACCGTGACGGAACGCCATTCGCCGTTCCGGCCTGCGAGGCGCCGCAAGGATTGGGGAACGGGGGCTGAATCTCCGGCGGGCGGTCGTAGAGCATCATCCGCTATGGCGGCCCGGTTCATCGGCGACGTCTCCGGCCAATCCTTCGCACCATGCCGCGGCCCCGGCCTCGCGCTCTTCATCCGCCGCCATGGCGGCGTAGCCAGCACGGAGATCCTGATCGACGGCATGGGGACGGGCAAGGTCATTCAGGAAGCGGCTGATGCGCCGCCGGCCGATGACCCGATGCAGACCGTCATACACCTCGGCATCAACCGTAATGCTAAGCCTCTTCGGCATCGTAATCCTATAACTTGTACTGCCGTCCGATACGTCCCGAGGCGGCATCACTTATCTGGCTGGGACACAGGCACTGCCGGATCAATCCGTCAGAGGGGCAGGTACATGTGTTTTGTTCTTGCTTTATTCCACAACCTGTAATAGAACAACCACAATCAACTGCATCCTCCAGCCCCGGCACCGCACCATGCTCAACGCCGCCTGCTTCACCCCCGCCGTCCTCGACCGCATCCTCGCCTTCCTCGCCGCCCTGTTCCTGCCTTCGACTGCCGGCAACGTCGAAACCGCCCGCGACGCCGCCGCCGCGCTGCTGGCCAGCTACGATATCCGCACTGATCGGCAGCTCCGCCTCGCTGCTCTCGCCATCGCCTTCAGCTTCGGCGCACTCGACTCGCTCAGCCGCGCCGCCGAACCGGAGATGCCGGCCAACCAGGTCCTCCGCCTGCGCGGCAACGCCAGCACCCTGAACCGCGCCGCGCAGCAGCACGAAGCCAAGCTGGAAAAACTCGCCGCCCAACCCGCCGCCGCGCAGCCCGACGACCCGCAGGATCTGCCCGCCAGCAGCGATACCGCGGACCTGCTCGATTTCCTCCGCGCCGCCCCGGCCGAGCCGCAGATGTCCCGCCAGCAGCGCCGCTTCGCCGAGCGTCAGGCGGAAAAGCAGCGCCAGCGCGAGCAGGAGGCCGCCCGGCTCGACGAACGGGTCGCCCGCCGCCTGGCGGAAAAGGAAGCCGCCCGCCTGGCCGCCGCCCCGGTCCCGCTGCACCAGCCGGAGGCAGCGTTCGCGCAGATCGCATGACCCCGTGCCAACCGGCGTGGTGCCGCACCAGGAACGTCCTGACGGTCATCACGCTGGCATACGGCACGCATCGGCATTTTAGTGACTACAGTAGTCGCAAACAGACCCATGCGCGAAATCCAGCTTCGTGATGCCAAAGCGACCTTGTCCAAGGTCGTCGACCAGGCTCGGCAAGGACCCCCTCGATCATCACCCGGCACGGACGCCGGGAAGCCGTGTTGCTGAGTTTCGAGGATTGGGAACGGCTGTCGCGCGTGCCGTCCTTCGGGCGCCTGTTGATGGCCGCACCGATTGAGCCCGACGACCTGCCGGAGCGGACTCGACATGGATTACGCGAAACGGATTTCTAGGCCGTGTATCTGGTCGACACCAACGTCCTGTCGGTCGGAGCGCCCACGAAAGTCGTCCCCTCGCCTGCATTGATCGACTGGATGGACCAGAACAGCGGGCACCTGTTCGTCTCGGTCATCACCATCGCCGAAATCGAGGAAGGCATTGCCAAGGCTCGCCGCCACGGCGCGTTCAGCCAAGCCGAACGGCTGGCAGAGTGGCTGGAGACGGTTCTCCACCTCTACAGCAGCCACATACTGATGCTGGATATCCCGGTCGCCCGACTGGTCGGCGGCCTGGCCGATCAGGCACGCGGCGCGGGACTGTCTCCGGATCTGGCGGATCTGGCGATCGCGGCGACCGCTCGGCGTTACGGATACACAATCCTGACCCGTACCCTGCGACGTTTTGCCGGGTTCGGAGTGCCGCTCCACGACCCGTTCATAGCACTGCCCGAGGATGCGCCCTGATAAGCCCGTCCGGCGTCCCGAGCCCGCACGGCAGCCTCTCGGTCGCGCCGCTTCCTGGCAAGAAACGCTTCGAAATCAAATACGTCCGCCGCCCCGCTCGCCTCGCCTTCGATCAGCGCCGTCCGCAGCGCCGCGAGCCTCAAATCCGCCTCATCCAGGCGATCACTCATACATCCGGTATCCGCGCCCGGAACGGACACTCCCCGAACGGATCCTCGCACATCCGCCCGCCCGCATGGCTGCACAGCCCCGGCCCGCTTTCCAGCGTCCGCCGCACCAGATCGGCCAGCGAGGCGATGAACCCGGCATCGGCATTCTGCGTCGGGACCCGGTAATATCCCGGCACACCCAGGTCCCGCGCCAGGTCGCGATACTCCACGTCCAGTTCCACCAGGGTCTCGGTATGCTCCGACACGAACGCAATCGGCACCACCAGCACCGCCGTCCTGTCGCGCGCCGCCCGCTCGATCTCGGACTCGGTCGATGGATCGATCCATTTCTGCGGCGTGGCGCGCGACTGGTAGCAGATCGCCCAGTCGATATCCGCCTGCCAGGCGGACACCACCGCCCGCACCGTCTGCTCCACCTGCCACTGATACGGATCACCGTTCTTGATGATCGTCTCCGGCAGCCCGTGCGCCGAGAACAGCACCCGCAGCGGAATCGCCGGGTCCAGCTCGGTCCGGGCCTTCATATACGCCGCCCGCACGAGCGCTACCGTCGCCCTTACGTAGGCGTCGTCGGTCGGGTAGCAGCACAGCGTCGTCGTCTTCACCACCAGCCCGGCCTGCACCGAGGCCTGTTTCCAGGCGGTCAGCGAACTGCCCGTCGTGGTGGTGGAAAAATGCGGATACAGCGGCAGCAGGACGATCTCGTCCGGCTCCCACGCCTTCACCGCCTTGGCGGTTTCCAGGCTGAACGGATGCCAGTAGCGCATAGCGATGAAGCACTTGGCGTCCATCTCCGGCAACTGCGCCTCCAGCGCCGCGGCCTGCTCGCGTGTCAGCCCCAGCAGCGGCGATTTGCCGCCCAGCAGCGCATAGTTGTCCGTCGCGCCCTTCACCCGGGCCCGCGCGATGTAGCGCGCCAGGAACGGGCGGATAAAGAAAGGTACCCGCAGGATGGCGGGGTCGAGGAACAGGTTCATCAGGAACGGCTTGATCGCCTCCGGCCGATCGGGGCCCCCCAGGTTGAACAGGACGATCGCCACCTTGCGGCTGCGCCCGGTCACCGGGGTGTTGACGGTGCCGGCTCCGATCGCCGGCACGCCCTCCTCCAAAGCGGTCGATGACGGGCTCTCGCCCGCCACCACGTTCAAACGTTCAAACTTCATCAACCCTCTAACCGGCACGCACGATCTCCAGCAGGGCCGCGACGTTCTCGGGCGGAGTCTGCGGCACGATCCCGTGCCCGAGATTGAAGATAAATGGGCGTCCGCGCACGGCGTCCAAGATCCCCTCCGCTTCCACCCGCATCGCGTTCCCGCCGGCGACCACCGCCAGAGGATCCAGGTTGCCTTGCACCGCGATATGCACCGGCATCATGTCGGCCACCGCGGCGATGTCGCTGCCGGTGTCGATGCCGACCCCGTCCACGCCGGTGGCCGCGGCATATTCGCCCACCATCACGCCACCCAGGCGCGGGAAGCCAATCAGCTTGATGCCCGGATGCCGCGCCCGCAGCGCCTGCACGATCTTCGCCGCCGGCGCGATCACGTGCTGGCGGAACATGTTCGCCGACAGCACGCCCGCCCAGGAGTCGAACAGCATCAGCGCTTCCGCCCCGGCCGTCACCTGCGCCGACAGGTACTCGATCGTCGCGTCGGTCAGCGTGTCCATCAGCCGCTGGAACACCTTGGGCTGGGTGTACGCCATGCCCCGCACCGCGGCGAAATCCTTCGACCCGCCGCCTTCCACCATGTAGCAGGCGACGGTGAACGGCGCGCCGGCGAAGCCGATCAGCGCGGTCTCGCCGAAGCCCTCGGCGGTCAGGCCGGCGCGGATGCGCTGCACCGTCTCCATGATCGGCTTCACCCGATCGGTCAGGCGCGACGGGTCCAGGGCGGCGACGCCCGCCTCATCCCGCAGTTCGGGCAGGCACGGGCCTTCGCCTTCCTTGAACGCCAGCCCGTGGCCGAGCGCCCAGGGCAGCATCAGGATGTCGCTGAACAGGATCGCCGCATCGAAGCCATAGCGGCGGATCGGCTGCAGCGTGACCTCGGTGGACAGTTCCGGGTTCAGGCACAGCGCCACAAAGTCCGGCACTTTGGCGCGCACCGCGCGGTATTCCGGCAAGTAGCGTCCAGCCTGGCGCATCAACCAAACCGGCGGCGGCCATACCGCCTCCCCATCGAGACTCCGTAGCAACCGTTTCATGATCAAGATCCATTTACCGAAGATAGGCTGGAAGCGCCTGTCTCTAAGGTACTGGACCCGCCGGTCAAGTCGGATCAGCGACAAACCCGCAGAACGCGCTCCGCGCTTCCAGCGCAGCAGCGATGCGCGCCATGGGGGCGGACCAGTCGCCCGGCTGCTCCTGGCGGAAAATCCGCAGGTTCGGATACCACGGGCTGTCGGCGCGGCCGTACAACCAGCGCCAGCACCCGTCATAGCGGTCGAGCAGCAGCACCGGCTTGCCGACCAACCCCGCCAGGTGCACCACGCTGGTGTCAACGCTGACCACCGCATCCAGCCCGGCGATCACCCGGGCGGTGTCGAGGAAATCCGTCACCTCCGCCATCGCGTCCTCCAGCACCAGGCCCGGCGGCGCCGGCTGCCGGGCGGTGGGTCCCATCTGCAGGCTGACGAAGCGGACGCCGGTCAGCGCGGCCAGCGGCGCGAACGCCGCCAGGCCGGCGCTGCGCTGCCGGTCCAGGGCACGGAACCCCGGCAGATACGGCCGCGCCTGCCCGGCCCACACCAGTCCCACGCGCGGCTGCGTCCCGGACGGCCGCGGCGGCGGGTCGAACGCCAGACGCGGCACCGGCGGAATGGTGTCGATCGTGCTGCCGAACACCCGCGGCAGGCTGAACATCGGGCAGACGTGATCATGCGCCGGCGACCGGCCGGCATCGGTGACCACCGCGGCCACGCCCGGCACCAGGCGCATCACCCGCTCCAGCGCTGGTGGCACGCAGGCGATGACCGTCGCGCCGCGCTCGGCCAGCAGGGGCAGGTACCGCAGGAACTGCAGCGTGTCGCCGAACCCGTCCTCGTGCAGCGCCAGGATGGTCCGGCCGGCCAGACTGTCGCCGGCGGCAAGCGAAGGCATCAGCCGGGCCCGGTCGAAACCAGGCGTCTCGACCAGGTCCAGGCGGTGTTCAAAGTCCGGCCACGCCTGCTCCCAGGCGCCGGCGTGCAGCAGCGCGACAGCCCGGTTGACGCGGAATTGCGGGTTGTCCGGCTGCAAGGTTACCGCCCGGTCATGCGCCGCGATGGCCCGCTGGAACTGCCCGTCGGCTTTCAGCACGATGCCCAGGTTCGACCAGCTTGCCGCCGCGCCGGGATCGAGCGCCACCGCCAGCTTGAAACTGCCGATGGCCGAGGCATAGCGTCCCTGTGCCGCCCGCGCCATGCCCTTCAGGTGGTGCGTGACGGCATCGCCCGGCATGTCCGCCAGGACCGCCTCGGCCGCCTCGTCATCGTCCGAGTCCAGCAGGTACTCGGCGAAAATTCGGCGCAGCCGGTGGTCGGATGGCGACAGCGCCAGGCAGGCGCGGAACTGCCGCACCACCAGCGTGTGCGGCAGCGGCGGGGTCAGCGCCGCCAGGTCCAGGCAGGGATGGCGCGCGTCCGGCCGCGCCGCCGCCCGGGCCAGCAACGGGGCGGCGCGATCGGCTTCCCCCATGGCCGCGATGGCCAGCCCGCTCAGCCGGGCCGCCGGCACATCGTCGGGATCAGCCGCCAGCACGGCCTGCGCGGCTGCCGCCGCTTGCTGCCAGCAGCCGGACTCCAGCAGCCGCAGGGCGGATGCAAGCCGTTCCGTCGAATCCATCAGCATCTGTCTCTCTGCCGAAAGCCGCATGATGGAGGCAGAAAATTAACAATCAGTTAGCACGGACCAGCAACCGCCCGATATGGCGCATTCGCCCGCCGCGCCGGCCCAACCAGCCGTTGCGGTGCCGTCCAATCAAGGACAGAAACGAACAGCGGCACACAGTTGTTGCCCGGGGGTCGTTGCTCAGAAGGCCCGCGACCTGTAGCGTGCTGCGGACATCAGGAAGCTGGAATCAGACTGTTCATGCCCGCCCGCACGCTCCTGACCGCCCTGGCGCTCGTCGCCACCCTGTTTGCGGCCAGTCCCATCTTCGCAACCCAGGCATCCTACGCCGGTGGGGAAGCCCTGACCATCGTGACCCGCGACGAGTCGCTGCAGCGCGCGGTCCAGTCCGCCTACGTCCAGCCGTTCACGGCCGTGACCCGGGCCCGTGTCGTGCAGCAGGTGTGGGAGGGCGACATCGCGACGCTGCGCAAGCACGTCAAGCCGCCGACCAATGCCTGGGACGTGGTCATGGTCGACCCGGAAGAGCTCGCGACCGGCTGCAGCGAGGGCCTGTTTGAGAAGCTCGACTGGTCGATGATCGGCGGCAAGGACCATTACCTGCCGCAGGCGGTCAGCGACTGCGGGGTCGGCGCGATCACCGTCGATACCGTGCTGGCCTGGGACAAGGACAAGCTGCCGGTCTCGCCGACATGGTCGGATTTCTGGGACGTGGCGAAATACCCGGGCAAGCGCGGCCTGCGCAAGGACGTGCGCGGCAACCTGGAGATCGCCCTGATGGCCGACGGGGTCGCGCCAGGCGACGTCTACAAGACCCTGTCCTCGTCCGAGGGCGTGGACCGGGCGTTCCACAAGCTCGACCAGCTCAAGCCCTATATCGTCTGGTGGTCGTCCAACGCCGAGGCGCCGCGCATCCTGTCCTCGGGCGATGTGCTGATGACCAGCGCCCCCAGTGCCCAGATCACCACCGCGGCGGAGTCGGCGCACCGGAATTTCGGCGTGCAGTTCGCCGGCAGCCTGTACGAGCTGAACAGCTGGGCCATCGTCAAGGGCACGCCGGCGCTGCGGACAGCAGAACAGTTCCTGTACTTCACCGGTATGCCCGCGATCGAGCAGCGCCTCCTGAAGAAGGGGGGCTATTTCGGCCTGGCCAAGGGCCTGACCGACGGCGTGCCCGCCAGCGTCGTGGCGCTGTCGCCGAACAATCCGGCCAATGCCAACGCCGGCCTGCGGCTGGACGCGGCGTTCTGGCACGACAACCTGCCGAAACTGCGCCAGCGCTTCGAGGCATGGCTGGGGCACTGACGGTTTCGCCGCGGTATCCGGCATTTACCCACCGGAAAGTCACGCAGGCAGCCGTTTTCAGGCCGGAACCGCGCAATACGTGCTTTGCGCGGCGCGACTCCGCGGCGATAATGCGACCGCATGCGCGTTCTCTATCATCTCCCGCTGTCGCCCTATGCCCGCAAGGTCCGCCTCGTGCTGGCGGAAAAGCGCCTGCCGTTCGAGCTGCGGCTGGAAAAGGCCTGGGAGCGTCGCCCGGAATACCTCGAGCTGAACCCCGCCGGCACCGTGCCGACAATGGTGGAGGACAACGGGCTGGTGATCCCGGATTCCTGCGTCATCTGCGAGTACCTCGACGAGGCCTACCCCGACAGCAGCCTGATGGGCCGCACCCTGGCCGAGCGGATCGAGGTCCGCCGCCTCACCGCCTGGTTCGACGGCAAGTTCGCGCAGGAGGTCACCAACAACCTGTATGGAGAGAAGTACCTCCGCCGCCTGACCCGCCGCGGCAACCCCGACCCGTCGTCGATCCGCACCGGCTTCACCGCGCTCCGCTACCACCTGGACTACATCGCCTGGCTGGCCGAGAACCGGAAGTGGCTGGCCGGCGCGTCCCTGTCGCTCGCCGACTTCGCCGCCGCGGCGCACCTGTCCACGCTGGATTTCCTGGGCGAGGTGGACTGGACCATCTCGCCGCAGGCCAAGGAGTGGTACGCGCGGATCAAGTCGCGGCCGAGCTTCCGCGGCGTGCTGGCCGACCGGGTGCCCGGCACCACGCCGCCCGACCACTACGCCGATCTGGATTTCTGACTTTGGGACTTCTGACCCTGGAGCATGACGCTGTTACACTTTGAATGCCATGACGCTGTTACACTTTGAATGCATCGCACCCGTTGCGTTGCGTTTGGACTGTGCCCCATGATGCGCCATCGCAGTCGTCAGGAGGCCCTGTATGAAACACCTGATCCGCACCGTTGGCGCCGTCTGCCTTGCCCTGTTGCTGTCCGGCTGCATTATCGAGCCGGCCTGGGGCCCCTACTACCATCATCCCCACTACTGGTACCATTGATCGGCCATGAGGACTGACGCCCCGCGCCGGTCCGGCGGACGGCCGACGGCGCAGGCGGCGGTCCAACTGGAAATCGCGATCCTCGACGAGGCCACCCGCGCATTCCTGGCCGATGGCTATGCCGCGACCACGATCGAGGCGATCGCCCGCGCCCGCGGCGTAGCCAAGCGCACCATCTACGCCCGCTGGAGCGGCAAGCCGGCGTTGTTCCGCGCCGTGCTGGAACGGCTGATGCAGCGCTGGATGTCGATGACCGGCGAATGGGGCGATGGCGACAGCCTGGAAGCGGCGCTGACGGCTGCGGCCGACGCCATCCTGGCGGTGGCCCTGACCCCGGAGGCCATCGCCCTGCACCGGCTGATCATCGCCGAGAGCGGCCGCTTCCCCGAGCTGCCGCTGCTGCTGCAGCAGGCCGGCGCCAACGAGGGCGTGCTGCGGATCGCCGCCCTGCTCGACCACGCCGTCGCCCGCGGCGGCCTGCCGGCGATTGACTCCGCCGTCGCCGCCGAGCAATTCCTGCACCTGCTGCTGGTCGGCCCGCAGCGGCGCGCCATGGGGCTGGGACGGCCATTTGACAGGCAGGCAATCACCGTGTGGCGTAACAAAGCCATCACATTGTTTCTGTCCGGGATCAGTGGCCTGAGGTTGCTAACGAATACGGAATAGTGTTTATCGCATTGCAGAAAAGAACAGCAGGGAAGTTCGGGCGTATGAAGCTGTTGCTGACCGGCGGATGCGGATTCATCGGCTCCGCGGTCGTCAGGAATTTGCTCCGCCACACGGATCATGTGGTGGTGAACGTCGACAAGATGACATACGCCGCGTCCGAGGACGCGCTGGAAGACTGTCTTGGACACCACCGCCATATCCTGGTGCGGGCCGACATCGCCGACGCCGACGCCATGCGCCAGGTGTTCGCGACGCATGACCCGGACGCGGTGATGCACCTGGCCGCGGAAAGCCACGTCGACCGCTCGATCGACGGGCCGGACGATTTCGTGCGCACCAACGTCCTCGGCACCTTCACCCTGCTGGAGGCGGCGCGGCGGCACTACGGCGGACTGAACGAGCCGCGCAAGGCCGCTTTCCGGTTCCACCATATTTCCACGGATGAAGTGTTCGGCGCGCTGGAAGCCGGCGACCCGCCGTTCACCGAAACAACCCCGTACGACCCGCGCAGCCCGTACTCCGCCACCAAGGCGGCGTCGGACCATCTGGTGCGGGCCTGGAGCCATACCTACAAGCTGCCGACCATCGTCTCCAACACCTGCAATAACTACGGTCCCTGGCAGTTCCCCGAGAAGCTGATCCCGTTGATCACCCTGAACGCCCTGGAAGGCCGGGACTTGCCGGTCTATGGCGACGGGTCGAACATGCGCGACTGGCTGTTCGTCGAGGACCACGCCGAAGCCCTGGTGCGCGTCGTGCAGCAGGGCGTCCCCGGTGAGACCTATGCCATCGGCGGCCGCCAGCCGCGCACCAACCTGCAGGTGGTCAAGGCGATCTGCGCCCACCTGGACCGTCGCCTGCCCGATCCGGCCGGCCCGCGCGAGCGGCTGATCCGCTTCGTCACCGACCGCCCGGGGCACGACTTCCGCTACGAGATCGACCCGTCGCGCGCCGAGACCGCGCTGGATTGGAAGGCGCCGCATGACTTCGAGACCGGCCTGGCCCGCACCATCGACTGGTACCTGGACAACCGGCCGTGGTGGGAAACCCTGCGCAAAGCACGCTATGCCGGCCAGCGGCTCGGCACCATGACGGATGGCAAGGAGAAAGCAGCATGAAGGGCATCCTGCTGGCCGGTGGCTCCGGCACACGCCTGCATCCGATGACCCTGGCGGCGTCGAAGCAGCTTCTGCCGGTCTATGACAAGCCGATGGTCTATTACCCGCTGACGACGCTGATGCTGGCGGGGATCCGGGACATCCTGCTGATCTCCACACCCGAGGACCTGCCGCAGTTCCGCCGCCTGCTGGGCGACGGGTCGCGCTTTGGCGTCCGCTTCGAATATGCCGTGCAGCCGAAGCCCGACGGCATTGCCCAGGCGTTCCTCATTGGCCGCGACTGGCTGGCGGGCGATGCCTGCGCCCTGGCGCTGGGCGACAACATCATCCACGGCGATCATCTCTCGACCCTGCTGCGCGCCGCGGCGGGACGCCCGGCCGGAGCGACCGTCTTCGCCTATCAGGTGCGCGATCCCGAACGCTATGGCGTGGTCGCTTTCGACCCCACCGGCCGCGCGATGGAGATCGTGGAGAAGCCGGCGGCGCCGATGAGCAACTGGGCCGTCACCGGGCTGTACTTCTATGACCAGCACGTCAACGACATCGCGCCGCGGATCAGGCCCTCGGCCCGCGGGGAGCTGGAGATCACCGACCTCAACCGCGTCTATCTGGAGATGGGGACGCTTCACGTGGAGAAGCTGTCGCGCGGCTGCGCCTGGCTGGATGCCGGCACGCCTGACAGCCTGCTGCAGGCCGCCACCTTCGTGCAGACCATCCAGTCGCGCACCGGCATGCTCGTTGGCTGCCCCGAGGAAGTCGCCTTCCGCATGGGCTTCATCGACGCCGATCGGCTGCGGGACCATGCCGTGGGGCTGGGGAAGACGGAACTGGGGCGGGTGCTGATGGAACTGGCCGAAGGGACGATGGCGTGAAGGTCGAGCCGCTCGCGATCGCCGACGTCAGGCTGATCACCCCGCCGCGGTTCCAGGACCCGCGCGGCTTCTTCTCCGAGACCTGGAACCAGGGCCGGTTTGCCGAGGCGGGCATCCCCGGGCCGTTCATCCAGGACAACCACGTGATCTCCCGCGGCGCCGGCGTGCTGCGCGGGCTGCACTGCCAGGTTGGCCCAAACGCCCAGGGCAAGCTGGTGCGCTGCGTCCGGGGCGCGATCTTCGACGTGGCGGTGGATGCGCGGCAGGGCTCGCCGACATTCGGCCGCTGGGTCGGCGCCACGCTCAGCGCCGAGAACTGGACGCAGATCTGGGTACCGGCCGGGGTCCTGCATGGCTACTGCACGCTGACCGAGGAAACCGAGGTCATCTACAAGGTCACCGGCGCCTATGACAAAGCCGCCGAGCGCGGGGTGATCTGGAACGACCCCGACATCGGCATCGAGTGGCCGGTGGCGGCGGCGGATGTCATCCTGTCGGACAAGGACAAGGTCCTGCCCCGCCTGCGCGACTGCCCGCCATTGTTTTATGTGTGAATGTTCCCTCACCGTCATGGCCGGGCGTGTCCCGGCCATGTGCGCCTCAACGGTGGGGGGGGGGGGTGGCCGGGACACGCCCTACGCAATG
>NZ_NHRY01000086.1 GCF_002937115.1 Rhodopila globiformis
CTGAACCGGCCACTTTAGTGGCCAACTGAACCCGGGACCGCGTTAGCGGTCCCGCTTGCCGCTTTGAGCGGCTCACACTCAACGGGCCGCGTCAGCGACCCGCCCGGCCGCTTTGAGCGGCCAACACTATAAAGCCCCCGGCTCTGCCGGGGGATATTTACTGACCGATCCGGATCAAGGGATCCCAGCCCCGGAAACACCTTCCACAGGGCGGATACGAAACAACCCTGTCGAAGCAATCCTTCAGGCCCGGTTCCTCTGTCTCTCCCCGTTCAGTTCGCCACGTCCCCCGCCGCCTTGCGCGTCGCCTGCACCGCCTCCCGCGCCGCGCGTGCCATCAGGCCGCTGTCGTTGGCGATGGTGGTGAAGCGGAACCCCCTCTGGATCATCCGCGCCGCATACGCCGCCGTGCCGTTGTGCAGCCCGGCGAACTTGCCATGGCGCCTGCAGGAGTCGAGCAACCGGTCATAGATCTCCATGATCACCGGCTCCTCCCGGTCCAGGATCGGGATCATCCCCAGCGACAGGCCCATGTCGGACGGACCGATATAGATCCCGCTGATGCCGGGCACGCCCAGGATCTCGTCGATGTTGTCGATGCCGGCCTGGGTTTCGATCATCGGGATCACCAGGATCTCGTCGTTCGCCGTCGCCTGGTACGAACTCGCCTCGCCGTACATCGCCGCGCGGATCGGCCCGTTGCTGCGCTTGCCCATCGGCGGATACAGGCTCGCGTCGGCCAGCGCCTTCGCCTCGGCCGCATTGTTGACCATCGGGCAGATGATGCCCATTGCCCCGCCGTCCAGGCACTTGCCGATGATCCCCGGCTCGTTCCACGGCACCCGCACCAGCGGCGTGATCGGGTGGCCTTGCATCGCCTGGAAGCACTGCACCATCGACAGGTAGTCCTGCACGCCGTGCTGCAGATCGACCGTCACGCTGTCCCAGCCGCACTGCGCCATCACCTCGGCCGAGAAACCGGACGGAATCGCCAGCCAACCGTTCACGGCGGCCTTGCCCGCCGCGATGCGCGCCTTGAGCTTGTTGGACATGCGGTTTCTTCCTCCGACTGTTGACACCAGCACGCTAGGCGCGGGGCGCGGGAGCGTCAACGCGACCGGACCGCACGATTCACGCGGTTGAACGCGTGACGGGAATTCCGCGCGATCGGTCCGCCTGCCGGCAATGCGATCCTGTGGATGGCGCGATCCGGTAAGCGGAGCGCCCCAATGCCGCTCGATCACGGGCATGCATTCATCGGCGCATCCGCCGTCCCGCGTGGATCAACGTTGCGTAGGGTCGTGCTCCGCCGGGCCAATCCTGGCCGGGCGCACACCAAGTCGATCAGGGCCAGGCCTCCCGGAAGGCAGGGCTGCGGCCTGGCGCAGCGCGACCACTGGAGAAGGGCCCTCGCATGAGCATGACAGACCGTGCCGCCGACACCCCGGCGGAGCCTGCCGGGCAACGGGCATCCCGTCCCCGCGTGGTTGTCATCGGCGCCGGCTTCGGCGGGCTGAGCACGGTGCAGTCGTTGCACGGCGCGCCGGTGGACATCACGCTGGTTGACCAGCGCAACCACCACCTGTTCCAGCCGCTGCTCTACCAGGTCGCCACCGCCGGCCTGTCCCCCGCCGACATCGCCGCGCCGATCCGCGCCATCACCCGGCATGACAGGAATGTAGAGGTGCTGCTGGGCGAGGCCACCGGGATCGACGTGGCGCGCCGGCTTGTCTCGGTCCTGGATACCGCGGTCAGGACCGTTCCCTATGACATCCTGGTCGTCGCCACCGGCGCCCGCCATTCCTATTTCGGACACGAGGAATGGGCCCGCTTCGCGCCGGGCCTGAAAACGGTCGAGGACGCGACGCTGATCCGGCGGCGGATCCTGCTCGCCGTCGAGCGCGCCGAAACCGAGACGGACGCGGAGGAGTACCGGCGCCTGCTGACCTTCGTCGTCGGCGGCGCCGGGCCGACCGGCGTGGAGATGGCTGGCGCGATCTCGGAACTGGTGCGCGGCATCGCGGCGTCCGACTTCCGCCGGGTGAGCCCGAAGTCGGCCCGCATCGTCCTGGTGGAGGCCGGCCCCCGGCCGCTCGCCGCCTTCCCCCCCGACCTGGCGGCCTATGCCGGCCGGGCGTTGCAGAACCTGGGCGTCGAGATACGGCTGGGCACCGCGGTCACCGGCATCGACGCCGGCGGCGTGCAGCTTGGCACCGAACGGATCGAGGCGCGGACGGTCATCTGGGCGGCCGGTGTCCAGGCGTCGAAGGCCGCCGAATGGCTGGGGGCGGCGCACGACCGCGCCGGCCGGGTCAAGGTCACCGATCATCTGACCCTGCCGGACCATCCCGAGATCTACGTCATCGGCGACACCGCCCTCGCCCTGGATACGAATGGCCGGCCCGTTCCCGATCTGGCGCCGGCGGCCAAGGAGGCAGGACAGTATGTCGGGCGCTCGATCCGCGCCGGGCTGCGCGGCCGCGCGGCGAAGCCGTTCCGCTACCGGCACTACGGCGACCTGGCCACCATCGGGCGCAACCGCGCGATCATCGAGTTCGGCAGGCTGCACATCCGGGGCTTCCTGGCCTGGGTGCTGTGGGGGATCGCGCACATCTTCTTCCTGATTGGCTTCCGCAACCGCGTGGTCGTGATGGTGGACTGGCTGTGGTCTTATGTCTGGTTCCGCGGCAACGCGCGGCTGATCACCAATGTCGAGCGGCATGATCAGGATGAGCCAGGCCAGGACGGCATCGGTCTGGCTGAAAACGCGGAGTGATCATCAAGCTGATGAAATTGCTCGCGAAACATCGGCCGGAGGGTTTCCGGCAGGGCCGGGAACGCTCTGGCCCGGGCGCTTTCCGTAAATATTCGGAATAAATAGAAGCTTGATTTCAAAGGACTTTGATTTTATTCGCCTCAACTACGGTGAGTCGTCCTGATCACTTGAACTGGCATCGCCATCCGGCGGCGCCTTGGCAGAACGCATGGGGATGGCGCCCACCTGTCGCTATCGAGGATCGATCTGAACCATCAACATGACCAGGTGCCTCCGTGACATCCAGCAGAACAGACGAACAACCCCTCAGCGCGTGGATCAGTGTCATCGAGAACGGACTGTTCCACATCTTGTACAGCTACCGCCGTACCGCCTCCGACCTGCAGCGGCTGCCAAGCTACCATGTCGGCGCGTCGCTGTCCGACGTGAAGCAGAGGATTCAGAACAAGGCTTCCCAGATCGGCTTCGGCGCGATCGTCTGGGACAGGGATTCAGGCGGCTTCGCCGACTGATGGGCGCATGTCCGCGTGGAGTCCGGGCGTAAACGGAGTCCTTGGATGCATGGGCATGCCTGCTGTCGCCAGGGCTGAGCGTTGCCTCCACATGGTCGCAGGAGAAGCAGTCGCATCAATGGCCCGAAGCCCGCCGTCCACGTCTGCGGCTGACGCCTGCCGCATGGGTTCGGGATTGCGTTGGCATACGCCTGTCTCGATCGCATCCGGATCGTCACCCCTCGGCAGCGGAGCGCGTTCAGTCCACCAGCGTATAGCGGATCGTGACAGTAATGGTGGCCGTCTCCTGTGTCATCGTCGTGGGGAACGGCGGCAGGGTTGCGTTGCGCACCATGCGCTCGGCCGCCGAATCGAGCGCATCCGATCCGGCGCTGTGCACCAATGACACGGACAGCACGCGGCCCGATCGGTCGGCGGTGAACCGCAGGCCGACGCTGCCCTGCTGGCCACGCCGCCGTGCCAGTTCCGGATAGGTCTTGTGCGCCGCCATCCAGGCTGCCAGCGCCCGCTCCCAGTCGGCCGCGATTGGCGCCTGGGCAGGCGGCGCCGGTGCGGCCCGTGCCGGCGGACGCGCCTCGGTCTCCCTTGGCGCTGCCGCCGGCGGGGTCGCGGTCGGCTTCGCGACAGCCACACGGCGGGGCACCGGCCTGGGCAGCCCGGCGGGCCGGGCCACCTCTTGCCGAGGCGGTGGTGGCGGCGGCGGTGGTGGCTCGGGGAGCGGCAGCGCTTCCGCTGCCTTCTCCGATGGCGGCGGTTCCACGGCCTGCGCGGCCGGAGCGGGTGGAGATACCGGCTCAGGCGGTGGGGGCGCCGCCGCCGGAGGTGGTGGCGGTTCGGCGGCCGGTTCGGCTGGCGGTGGCTGCGGTTCGGGCGGCGGTGTCGTTTCGGGTGGCGGCGGCTCGGCCGCTGCTTCAGGCGGCGGGGGCGGTTCCGGCGCGGCTTCCTGCGGCGTCGGCGGTGTGTCCGCGGCGGCCGGCGGTGCTTTCGCGGCGGCCGGCGGCGCGAACACCAGTTCCACCGTCTGCTCCTCCGGCGGCGCGGGCGGCGGCTGGTTCGTGACGAAGGCCAGCGTCAGGCCATAGACCGCGGCATGCAGGACCAGCGCCGCCGCCAGCGCCGCCACGACCGGGCGGTGTTCGCGGCGCCGCTCCGGCCAGCGCGCCACCGCCGCAAGCGTGATCGGCACGCCGGCGTATGGCTCGGGTTGCCGCGATGGCAGTGAGATCTTGCGCAGCAGCATGGCGATGTCAGCGTGTCGGCCCCGGACGGCCTGGACGGCGGCGTCCGATGCGTTTCCCCCGGCTGTTGTTTTTTCCGTCTGTTGCTATACGGGATTTGTGGCCCGTACGTCAGCCCCGTGCCGCTCAAATCGCGGGCAGGTGCCTATTGGCTGCGGCCGAAGAACGGCGACGGCGGCGGCGCCCGCATCAGCGCGACCAGCAACAGGCAGATGAACGCGCCGGCCGCGGCGGCCAGGAAGCCGTCGATATAGGCCAGCACCGAGGCCTGCTGCGCCACCGTCGCCTCCAGCAGCTTTGCCGCGCGCCGGGCCGCTTCCGCGGCATCGGATGTCCGAGCCAGCATCGCCGCCTCGTACTTCGCCAGCCGATCGGCGGTCAGGCCGCCGAGGCTGTCGACATGCAGGCCAACCAGGTTGGAATGCACCTGCTCGCGCATCCGCACGAAGGTCTGCATGAACGCGGTGCCGATCTCCGCGCCGAACAGCCGGGTGATCTGCAGCAGGCTGCCGACGGCCAGCGCGTCCGCCGGGGCGAAGCTGCGGATGAACAGCGTCAGCACCGCGGTCAGCGCGAAGGATTGCCCGATGGCCTGGAGGATCTGCGAAGGCAGGAAGTCGTCCGTCGCCCACTCGCTGGTCAGGTCCGTCGCCATCCAGCACGCCACGGCGATGAGGGCGGACCCGAGGGCCAGGACCCAGCGTCCGTCCACCCACTTCAGCAGCGCGGCCAGCGGCACGACGATAACCAGCTGCGGCAGGGCGATCCACAGCAGCACGCTGCCCACCTGGAGTTCGCGGAAATCCTGCACGGTCTGCAGGTAGGTCGGGATGATATAGGCGGTGGACAGGATGATGAAGCGGTAGCCGGCCAGCAGCAGGACCAGCAGCAGCATGTTGCCGCGCAGCAGCTTCCTGATGTTCAGGAACGGGTGTGGCGTGAACAGCTCGCGGCTGATGAACGCCAGCGTCACCAGCCCGCCGCCCAACAGCAGGCCGACGATCAGGCCGTTGCGGGTCCAGTCGAGCCGGTTGCCCTGGTCCAGGCCGGCATAGAGCATGGCAAAGCCGATGGTCGCATAAGCCATCCCCGGCCAGTCGAAGTCGCGCAGCAGCTCGGTTTTTATGCCCTCACGCGGGACGCCAAACCAGGTGCAGAGGAACATCACCGGCAACATCAGGCAGTATTGCCATTCGATCCAGCGCCAGGACCAGTTGTCCGCGTACCAGCCTTCCAGTGATGCTCCGATATTCTGCGACATCTCGGAGTTCATCGCGTAGAAGGCGATGCCATAGACCACCAGCCGGGCCGGCAGGCTGCGGACGATGAAGCTGACGGTCACCGGGATGAAGGTGCCGGTGCCAAGGCCGCCCAGTGCCTGCATCGCCAGGAACGCCGGCAGGTTGGGCGACAGCGGCCCGAGCAGGCTGGCCAGGAACATCAGCAGATTGCCATACAACAGCACGCGCCGCACGCCGAGCACCGCCCCGAGATACGGCGATGCCACGCCGGCCATCATCTGCCCGATGCCGAACGTGGTGGTGATCCAGGCGCCCTCGTCAAACCCGGCGTGCAGGCCGCCGCGCAGGTCCAGCAGCCCGAACGAGGTCACCCGGCTGGAGAGGACGGCGATGACCGAGCCAATCAACACGGCCAGGATGCCCACATAGGCGCGCAGCGAGTCCGGCGCCCAGCAAGGATGTGCGTCGGCGAAGCGGTGCAGCGCCCGGCCGGCGGCGCTGCATGGCTCCATGGCCGGCACAAGCGGCTGCGTCACGGCCACCGGTGCGAGCGGGTCTTCTGCGTGGAGCCAGGCGTCGGCGGCTGGTCCTCGACGGTGCCGGTGTCGATCGTCGCCTCGACCGAAAGGCCGGGCCGCACCAGCGTGCCCAGCGCCGGGTGCGGATCCAGCACGATCTTCACCGGCACGCGCTGCACCACCTTGGTGAAGTTGCCGGTGGCGTTGTCCGGCGGCAGCAGCGCAAACACGCTGCCGGACCCGGGCGACCAGCTGTCCACCTCGCCGGTCAGCCGCAGCTTGGGAAAGGCGTCAACGTGGAGGCGCGCCGGCTGGTGCAGGCGCACGTTGGTCATCTGCGTCTCCTTGTAGTTGGCGATTACCCAGATGCGCGGCAGCGGCACCACGGCGATCACCTGGGTGCCGACGTTGACGAACTGCCCGACCCGCACCTGCCGCAGCCCGACCAGCCCGTCGGCCGGCGAAACGATGCGGGTATAGGACAGGTTGTCGCGCGCCAGGTCCAGTTGCGCCTCGGCGGCCTGCACCTGGGCCTTGAGCTGGTTCTCCTTCACGTCGAGGCTGGCCAGCAGCGCCTTCTGCTGGTCAAGCTGGGCTTCGTTGAGCTGGAGGTCGGCGTTGGTCTTCGCCTGGTTTGCCGTCGCCACCTCGACCTGCTGCTCGGTGCCGGCGATCCGGGTCCGCAGCAGGGCGCGCTGGCGGTTCGCCTCCAGGTCGTAACGGACTTGTTCCGCCTGCGTGGCGGCGATGGTGGCCTCGGCCTGGCGGATCAGCGCGCGCTGGACGTCCTTCTGGCTGGCTAGGTCGGCCAGGTTGGCCTGGGCGGCGGCGAGGTTGGCCTCGGCCTGCATCAGCTGCGCGCGGTAGTCGGAGGGGTCGATCTCGACGATCAGGTCGCCCTTGTGGACGGTCTGGTAATCGGTGACGGCGACGTTGGCGACGTAGCCGGAGACCCGGGCGGACAGCGGGGTGACGTCGCCGGCGGTATAGGCGTCGTTGGTCTTCTGGTAGCGGGCGGCGCCGATCCAGCTGTTCCAGTGGCCGGCGACGTACCAGACGAGGAAGCCGGCGACGATGACCAGCGATAAGCGGATCGCCGGGCCAAGCCAGCCCGGTCTGGTACGCGACGGCTCGGGCAGGAACTGGGCGGATTCATTCGCATCGGGCATCGAAGATCCCCTGATCCGGTCAGTGATTTCAGGCAGAGCCGGGCGCGTGATCAAGTGATCGGGATTAACCGGCGGCAATCAAGCCGTCACCGGGCGATCATCGCGTTTGTGACCGGCGTTGATGCCGGGCGGCAGACGGTTCATAACGCTGGCGTGGCTGAAGAAGGTGTCGCGCCGATGCTCACGCCCGCCATCCGGTTGCTTCTGGTCGTTGGTGGAACGGTTCTCTACCTGGCTCTTGCCATCATCGCCTATGGCGGGATTGCCGCGTTCTTTTCCCAGCCGGCGCTGGTCGCGCTGGCCGCCATCGTGGTACTGCTGTCGGTCGCGGGATACCTGGCCGGCGGCAACGTCAGCCCGGGCGAGCGCGAGGACCGCGGCAACCGCTGGGTGCTGATTGCCTTCGGGATCCTGCTGCTGCTCGACGTCTTCCTGCCGCCCTGGGCGGATTCACGGGACGTGTGGACCCTGGACGGAGATACGATCCGCTGGATCGGCGTGGCGCTGTTCGCCGCTGGCGGCGCGGTGCGGCTGTGGCCCGTTTATGTGCTGGGCGATCGTTTCAGCGGGCTGGTCGCAATCCAGAAGGGGCACCGCCTGGTCACCGGCGGAATCTATGGCGTCATCCGCCATCCGAGCTACCTGGGAATGCTGGTGAACTCGCTTGGCTGGGCGCTGGCGTTCCGCTCGATCTTCGGTGTGCTGCTGACGGCGGCCCTGCTGGTGCCGTTACATGCGCGCATCGAGGCGGAGGAGCGGCTGCTGGTGTCGCAGTTTGGCACGGAATATGATGCGTACCGGCGACGGACATCGCGGCTTGTTCCAAGGTTGTATTAAACCGCGTCCACTTTGAGAACCATAGTTCTGGCGGCGCGCAATCAGGAAGGGCGCCGATACCCAGCGCCTCAGGTCCGGACTGCCGGACTACGGTTCTCAAAGTGGACGCGGTTTAGCTTCGGGGGATGGGGCGGGGCAAGATCCATGCCCCCCAAGACCCATGCCCCGTCGTCATGGCCGAGCGTGTCCCGGCCATCTGCGCTGCGACGGTGGGGGTGGATGGCCGGGACACGCCCGGCCATGACAGAGAGGCAACGGACCCGGCCCGGCCTTCTTATGTTACAGCAGGCCGCAGGTCGATTGAGACAGGGCGACGGCGCTCCCTCATCGTCATGGCCCGGCTTGTCCGGGCCACCTGTTCCAGCACATGTGCCGCGATAGGTGGCCCGGACAAGCCGGGCCATGACGATGAGGACAGGGGGCCTCAGCGTCCCAACCGACCTGCGGTCTGCTGTAGCGCGTATGGGGACACGCCCGGCCATGACGATAGAGAGACGACCAGGCCCTGTTGCCGGTTATGTTGGCGCCCATGGGGCGTGCCCTGGCCATCCACCCCCGGCCGTCGAAGCGCGGATGACCGGGACTGCACCATTCCATAGCGGAAAGAGAATGAATCTGCCGCTACTGCTTGTTGGCCGCATCCAGCAGGCGCTGACGGAGCTGCGGGTTTGACTGTGCCGAACGCACCACGTTCGAGTATTCCTTCACCGACAGCCCGTGCGACTGGATCGCCTGCACCGCCTCGGCATTGGCCTGTTCCGCCAGGCCCTGCTTTTCCTGCTGCGACCCAGCCTGGTCCATCTTCGGCTGGTACTTCTCCTGCAGGTTGGCGACGTCACGCAGCGCCGCACCCGCCTTGCCGATGGTGGCCTCCGGGATCGAGGCGGCCGCCGGTGCGGGAGGCGCCGGCGGCGTTGGCGCGTTCTGCGCCGCCAGCGTCACGGCCGGCACCAGGCCCAGTGCCAGCGCCAATATCCAACCTGTGCTCCGTCGCATCTTATATTACCTCCCGCGCTGCTTCGAGCAGCCGTTGTTCCAGGTCCTTGTCGGTTTCCGCCGCGGTCAGCACCGCGTTGTAGTCCTGGATTGAAATTCCCTGTTCATCGATCGCCCGTTCGGCATCGGCCCGCGCCCGCGCGGCCAGCGCCTCACGTGCATCCGACTCGGTTTCCGCCTGGGCCTGGATCGTGAATTCCTGCTGGATCAAGGCTATCTTCCCCGCGGCCACGCCGACACGGCTGACCATGTCGTTGTCCGGTCGTGAACCTGGCTGCGCGTCGCCCGAATTGCCGGTTTGAAACGAAGCCATATCGTTCTCCATGGTTGTCTTCACGCACGATCCCCGAAGAATCGCACGTATCGCGCGTACGGCAACGGGGTCCCGCGGCTTGAGTTCGCCTGAAGCGCATACCCGGCCCGGTTTTGCAGATACGGCGTGCTCAATGATACCATTCTGAGAACCCATACCTAGGAAACAGCCATGACCCCGCAGCCCGTCATCCGCCTGCATCCCGACGACAACGTGGTGATCGCCCGCGTGCCGCTGCTGCCTGGTGCCGTGCTCGGCGACAACGTCACCGCCGCCCAGAGAATCCCGGCCGGCCACAAGGCGGCGGTGCGCGCCATCGCCGAGCACGAGCCGGTACGCCGCTATGGCCAGATCATCGGCTTCGCCTCCGCCGCGATCACGCCCGGACAGCACGTGCACGTGCACAATTGCGAGATGGGCGATTTCGCCAAGGACTATGCCTACGGCGCCGATGCGCGGCCGACGGATTATGTTGATGATCCCGCAACGTTCCAGGGCATCCGCCGCCCGGACGGGAAGGTTGCGACGCGCAACTATATCGGCATCCTGACCAGCGTGAACTGCTCGGCCCATGTCGCCGGCGTGGTCGCCGACATGTTCCGCCGCAATCCGTTCACCGGCGACGATCCGCTGGCGGATTATCCCAACGTCGACGGTGTCGTTGCGCTCACGCATAAGACCGGCTGCGGCATGACCCAGGACGAGCCGCTGCGCCTGCTGCGCCGCACCCTCGCGGGTTATGCGCGGCATCCGAATTTCTCCCACGTCATCGTCCTCGGCCTTGGCTGCGAGGTGAACCAGATCGGCGGCCTCATGGAGGAACAGCGGCTGGCCGGGCGGCTGAAGGCGATGGACATTCAGACCGTCGGCGGCAGCCGCAAGACGGTGGCCGCCGGGGTGGAGTTCGTGAAGGGAATCCTGGCTGAGTCCAACCGGGTGACGCGCGAAACCGTTCCTGTTTCGGAACTGAAGGTCGCGCTGCAATGCGGCGGGTCGGACGGCTATTCCGGCGTCTCGGCCAACCCCGCCCTGGGCGCGGCGAGTGACCTGGTGGTGCGGCACGGCGGCACGGTGATCCTGTCGGAGACGCCGGAAACCTACGGCGCGGAACACCTGCTCACCCGCCGCGCCGTCTCCCGAGACGTCGGCGAGAAACTGGTCGACCTGATGCGCTGGTGGGAGGAGTACACGGTCCGGGAAAAGGCCGAGATGAACGCCAACCCGTCCCCCGGCAACAAGGCCGGCGGCCTGACCACGATCCTAGAGAAATCCCTGGGCGCCATGGCCAAGGCCGGCAGCACCAACCTGGTGGACGTCGTGCGCTACGCCGAGGAGGTGAAGGCGCGCGGCTTCGTGTTCATGGACACGCCGGGCTACGACCCGGTGGCGGCGACCGGACAGGTGGCAGGCGGCGCCAATCTGGTGTGCTTCACCACCGGCCGCGGCAGCGTGTTCGGCTGCAAGCCGGCACCGTCGATCAAGCTGGCCACCAACTCAGCAATGTACCGGCACATCGAGGACGACATGGACATCAACTGCGGCACCATTCTCGACGGCGAGGAAACGGTGCAGCAGGCCGGGCAGCGGATTTTCGAGCACATCCTGAGCGTGGCGTCCGGGGAGCGGACCAAGAGCGAGCAGTTCGACTTCGGTGCGGCGGAGTTCGCGCCCTGGGTGCTCGGGGCGACGATGTAGCGGCACAACGCCGCCGGGTTGTGTGGACGCGGGGGACTGAGCCCAATTGCTGCGCGGGTAAGCGGACTGGCGGAGTAAGCTCGTCTCCCTCTCGTCATGGCCGGGCGTGTCTCCATGCGTATCAGGATAGGGCGCCGGTTGGAGAAGGATTTGGCGCCCGGTCCGTTGCCTCACCGTCATGACCGGGCGTGTCCCGGCCATCTGCGTTGCGTCGGCGGAGGGTGGATGGCCGGGACACGCCCTGCGGGATGCACAGACTTCGGAAACGGTCCGCTGCAACCGTGGCTCATACTGTCACGGCCTGTGCCGGTTTCACCGACAACAATCAAGCGAACACGGAGTTACACGGGGTTTGCACGGAGTTGCACGGAGTCGTCCGGGGTGCCCCAACATGGTCGCCCCTGTGGCGGCGTTCGATGATTTCAGGCGCTTCGCGCGAAGCGCAATATCCACGTCCTCCGTGAAACGCCGTGCAAACACCGTGGAACTCCGTGTCCGCTTGATTGCGGTGGCAAATCCACCCGCGCCCCATCCCAATGGGCAGGATGCCCAACACCGGATGTGCGAGCCACGCACGCCATAGCGTCGCGGCCCTGCGCACTCTCAGCCGGTCGCTTGCCAGCCAAACGCGCCGCCGCGACAGTGCGGCAACGTTGGCGGGCACCGGGCCAGCGCCTGGTTTTGCAGTTGTTTCCAGACTGTGTGCATGCGGTAGGGACACGCCCGGCCATGACAGTGAGGGAGAAGCTCTTGCTCCGCCAGTCCGCTTATCCTGATACGTATGGGGACACGCCTGGCCATGACGATGAGAGAACGGTCGCGGCACCGACGGAGAGGCAACGGTCGCGGCGAACGTGGCGTGGAGGCGAAGCGCGCGGCCTCTCCACAAAAGGACGCTTCAGCCAGCCTGCGGTTTGCTGCACCTGCCTGTCGGTTGTAAATGCCTCGGATATGCACTACTATCCGTTGTGGACTGCAACTGTTCCGGACCCATTGGTGCCCGCATGACAGGCACCGACGGAGACGAGCCGCTTCGCCCCAGGACACAGGGACCCACGTGACAGTACCCGACGCCCGCACGCCACGTGCCGCAACAGTGCGGAAAGACCAGCGGCAGCGCGCCCCTCGCCAGGCCATGAGCAGCGACGACGTCGCCCACGCGCTGGAGCGCGCCCGTGTCCTTGCCCGCGCCGGCGACGACGAGGCGGCGAAGCAGGCATACCTGGAAGTGCTGCAACGCGACGCGACCCAGTTCGACGCCCTGAACGAGGTCGCCGCGCTGGCCTATGCCAGCGGCCACCGCTCGGCAGCGCGTACCGCCTACAAGCAGGCGGTAATGTGCCATCCCAGCAACCCGGTGGCCCGCGTCAACCTCGGCAACCTGCTGTTCGAGGACGGCGACCTCTCGGACGCCGAGACGCAGTTCCGCGCCGCGCTGCGGGTCGATCCCGACCTGCCCGAGGCGCACCAGGGGCTGGCGCGCGTGCTGGCGGAGGTGTCCGACAAGGCGGCGGCGCTGCACTGGCAGAAAGGCTTTGCGGGCCATGCCGTCGTCACCCGGCAGTACCGCGGCCCGGGGCCGAGCGTGCCGCTGCTGCTGCTGGTCGATACCGGCGGCGGCAACGTGCCGACGCAGCAATGGATCGACGAGCGCCGCTATGCCGTGACCGCGGTCTACACCGAATTCTATGACCCGATCCACCCGCTGCCGCCGCATGCGGTGGTGGTGAATGCCGTCGGCGACGCCGATCGATGCCCGGCCGCGCTGGCCCGTGCCGAGCGGGTGCTCGCGCTCACCGACAAGCCGGTGATCAATCCGCCGGCCCGGGTTCGGGCGACCGGGCGGGTCGAGAACGCGCGGCGCCTGGCCCGCGTGCCCGGCGTGATCACGCCGGAGACCAGGCTGCTGTCGCGCGCGGCGCTGCTGGCGGCCGGCGACCTGCGCTTCCCCCTGTTGCTGCGCGCCCCCGGCTACCATACCGGCGAGCATTTCCTTCACGTCGCCGACCGCGCGGCGCTGGCCGAGGCGGCGGCCGCGCTGCCCGGCGAGGACGTGCTCGCCATTGAATATCTCGACGCCCGCGGGCCGGACGGAATGGCGCGCAAGTACCGCGTGATGTTCATCGACGGCGTCGCCTATCCGTTGCACCTGGCGATCTCGGCCGACTGGAAGGTGCACTACTTCACCGCCGGCATGGCGACCAATGCCGCGCACCGGGCGGAGGAACGCCGCTTCCTCGACGACATGCCGGCTGTGCTGGGGGCGCGCGCGATGGAGGCGCTGGCCGGCGTCGGCGCGGCCCTGGGGCTCGATTACGGCGGCGTCGATTTCGCGCTCGCGCCCGACGGGTCGCTGCTGCTGTTCGAGGCCAACGCGACCATGGTGATCATCACGCCCGAGCCCGACCCGATCTGGGACTATCGCCGCGGCGCCATCGACGCGGCGCTGGCGGCGGCGCGGCGGATGCTGGCGCGGCGGGCGGGCTGCGGCGAGACGTGATGCCGCCGTGGGCCGCCTCGTCATCGCGCCTGGTATCCTGACCCGGCAGCAATCGGCCCCGGCGTCCTTATCCCTCGCCCGCATCAGGCCGGTAGGCACGCAGGAAGATGTCCGTCCCGCGCTCGGCCCGCTGCCTGATCTCCTCCGGCAAGACCGGTTCCGCAAGGCCGAACGCAATCATCGCCGGGCGGCTGCCTTCCCACAGGCTGACGAGATCGTCGGCAGCGAACGCCGGATCATCGACCGCCAGGTCCCCGCGTTCGGCCGCCCCCGCGATCATCGCCGCCAGCGCCCGCCGCACCCGGCCCGGCCCGGCGTTGTAAAAACGCAACGCCAGCGGGCGATTATCCCGCAGTGTCGCCGGCAGGCTGTGCGCCATCTCGCAGACTCCCGGCGCCAGGATCACCCCGAGAAAATCGCGCCCGACCGCGACCAGCCGCTCACGCAGCGGCGCGTCGCGCAGGTCAGACCCCGACAGGATGCCGATCATCTGGTCGGCCACCGAGGTGACGATCGCCTCGAATAAAGTTTCCTTGTCGTGAAAGTGACTGTAGACGGTCATTTTCGAAACGGTCGCCTGCGCCGCGACCGCCTCCATCGTCACCTGCTCGAAGGGCTGGCGGGCAAACAGCTGTTTCGCCGCCGCCAGGATGGCGGCGTGCTTCGTGCTGTCCTTGGGCCGTCCGGGCCGGGGCGGGTCGGGTATATGCGGCACGTCATGAATCTTTCGAAAAAGATACTAGACTCACTGGTCCAGCATAGATACTGGACGCGACGGTATAGGATCAACAGCCGCTCATGTCTTCTCCTGTTTTCCGTCAGCCGCGCCGGCGCCACCTGCCGGCCCTGGCGCTGGCGGCCGCGCTTGGTGGCTGCGCCGTCGGCCCGGACTACCACACCCCGGCGGCGCCCACGGATGCGCGCCTGACCGAGGCGCCGCTGCTTGGCCAGACGGTCTCCGCCGCGACCCCGGGCGGCACGGCGCAGCGGCTGACCGTCGGGCGCGACATCCCGGGCGAGTGGTGGACGCTGTTCCATTCGCCGCAGGTCACGGCCCTGGTGAGGCAGGCGCTGGCCGGCAACCCCACCGTCACCGCCGCCCAGGCCACGCTGCGGGAGGCGCTGCAGAACGTCCGGGCCGGGCAGGGCGCGCTGTTCCCGCAACTCAGCGCCAGCGTGCAGGCGCAGCGGCAGCAGGCCTCGCTCGCCGCGTTCGGCCTGGGCAGCGGCACCGCGACCTTCGGGCTGATCACCGGCGCGGTGAACGTCTCCTATACATTGGATGCGTTCGGCGGCATCCGGCGGCAGATCGAGCAGCTGAACGCCCAGGCCGAGTACCAGCGCTACGAGGTGGAAGCGACCATCCTGACGCTGGCCGCCAACGTCATCACCACCGCGATCAACGAGGCGTCGCTGCAGGCGCAGATCGACATCACCAACGATATCGTCCGCGCCGACAACGAGGCGCTGCGCCTGATGCAGCAGCGCTTCCAGCTCGGCGGCGTCAGCCAGGTGGAGGTGCTGCAGCAGCAATCGCTGCTCGACGCCAAGGTCGCGACCCTGCCCGATCTGCGGAAGCAGCTTCAACAGACGCGCAACCAGCTGGCGGTGCTGCTGGGCGGCCGCCCGGCGGGCTACACAATGCCGACGCTGAAGCTGAACGACCTGACCCTGCCGGCCGACTTGCCGGTGTCGCTGCCGTCGAAGCTTGTGGAGCAGCGGCCGGACATCCGCGCCTATGCCGCCCTGCTGCACGCCGCCTACACCGGCGTCGGCATCGCCACCGCCAACATGCTGCCACAGATCACGCTGACCGGCAGTCTGGGGCGCGAGGGCACCGACCTGCCCAACGTGTTCACGCCGTCCGGCCTGGTCTGGAGCATCGCCAGCAGCCTGGCGCAACCGATTTTCGAGGGTGGCACGCTGCTCGCCCGCCGCCGCGCGGCGCAGGCGGCGCTGGAAGTGGCGGCGGCGCAATACAGCGACACGGTGAACGTCGCGTTCCAGAACGTCGCCGACGCGCTGGTGGCGATCCAGCGCGACGCCGAGGCTCTGCATGCCGCCCTGGCGGCGGAGAAGACCGCCGCGGCGAGCCTGGCGATGACCTTGTCGCAGTACGAGGCCGGCGCCGGCAGCTACCTGGCCGTCCTGACCGCCGAGCAGGTGGAATACAGCGCCCGGCTGACCCTGCAGATGGCGCAGGCCGCGCGCTTCACCGATACCGTGGCCTTGTTCCAGGCGCTGGGTGGCGGCTGGTGGAATCGCGACGATATTGATCCAAAGACTGCACACTGTTGCGGAGTGCTGCCATGACCGACACCCTGACGTTGCCCAGGTCCAGGACGCGGCGGCCGCGGACCTGGCTGCGCATGGGCGTCATGCTGCTGGTCATGGGCCTGCTCGGGGCCGGGCTGTACGGCTTCCAGCAGTTCAAGGGCAACCTCCTGAAGAAGATCACGGCGACCATCCGGTCGGATGTGCCGACGGTCGCCACCGCGCCGGCCACCCTGCAGCCCTGGCAGCCGAAGCTGACCGCCGTGGGCTCGGCCCGCGCGCTGAACGGCGCCGACCTGGCGGCGGAAATCGGCGGCGTGGTGGACAAGGTGCTGTTCGAGTCCGGCCAGGACGTCGCCGCCGGCACGGTGCTGGTGCGGCTGCGGCCGAACGACGACGACGCGAAGCTGGCGCAGCTCCAGGCCAATGCCGAACTGGCGGCGGTGACGCTGGCGCGGGACGAGAAGCAGCTCGCGGCGCGGGCGATCGCCCGGGCGACGGTGGACAGCGACGTCGCCAACCTGAAGGTCGCGCGCGCGCAGGTGGCGGCGCAGCAGGCGGTGATGGCGGAAAAGGTGATCCGCGCGCCGTTCGCCGGGCGGCTGGGCGTGCGGCAGGTGGACGTGGGCCAGTATGTCTCGCCCGGCACCACGCTGGTGACGTTGCAGCAGCTCGACCCGATGCTGGTGGATTTCTACCTGCCGCAGCAGGCGCTGGGGCAGGTCGCGGTGGGCCTGCCGATCGAGGTGACGACGGATGCCTGGCCGGGGCGGGTGTTCAACGGCAAGGTGTCGTCGCTGAACGCCAAGGTGGACCCGTCCAGCCGGATGCTGCAGGTGCGGGCGACGATCCCGAATGCGGATGGGGCGCTGCTGCCGGGGATGTTCCTGAACGTCGCGGTCGTCTCCGGCGCGCCGCGGGAGCTGGTGACAATTCCGCTGGCGGCGGTGGCGTTCAATCCATATGGCTCGCTGGTTTACGTCGTGCATGACGAGAAGGGCGCCAAGGGGGCCGAGCAGCACGTGGTGACGCAGCAGTTTGTCACGACCGGCGATGAGCGTGGGGATCAGGTCAGCATCCTGAAGGGGCTCTCGGCGCATGACGTGGTGGTCACGGCCGGGCAGATGAAGCTGCACAACAAGTCGGTGGTGAAGATCAACAACGCGGTGCAGCCGACCAACAACCCGGCTCCCGTGCCGCAGGATCACTGAGGTGACCCTGTCCTCTCCGTCATGGCCGGGCGTGTCCCGGCCATCCACCCCCCGCCGTTGGCACACGGATGGCCGGAATACGCTTCCTGCCCATCAGGACGCGACGGTGGATGGATACAGGTCCTTACCCCATCGTCATGGCCGGATGTGTCCCGGCCATCCGCGCTTCGACGGCGCGGGGTGGATGGCCGGGACACGCCCGGCCATGACGAGGGGGACGGGGACCGGTCCTGGCAATCAAGGCGCGGCGGCATGAAATTCACCGACATCTTCATCCGCCGGCCGGTGCTGGCCAGCGTCGTCAGCCTGATGCTGCTGGTGCTCGGCATCCGCTCGTTCTACGCGCTGCCGATCCTGGAGTATCCGAAGACGCAGAACGCCGTGGTAACGATCACCACGGTTTATTACGGTGCCGATCCGGAAACCATCGCCGGCTTCGTCACCACGCCGCTGGAGAACGCCATCGCGCAGGCCAATGGCATTGACACGCTGACCTCGACCAGCCGATCCGGCGTCAGCACGATCACCGCCAACCTGGTGCTGAACTTCGACCCTGACCGGGCGCTGACCGAGATCTCCGCCAAGATCAACTCGGTGATCAACCAGTTGCCCACCGGCGTGCAGCAGCCGACGATGTCGGTGGCCATCGGCCAGTCGCTGGACGCGATGATCATCGGTTTCGCCAGTGACGACCTGACGCCGAACCAGATCACCGACTACCTGATCCGCAACGTCCAGCCGCGCCTGCAGGCGGTGCCGGGCGTGCAGACGGCGGAACTGCTGGGCGGACAGAACTTCGCCATGCGCGCCTGGCTGGACCCGGCGAAGCTGGCGGCCTACGGGCTGACCGCGACGGACGTCAACGTGGCGCTGGCCGCCAACAACGTCATCGCCGGCATCGGCACCACCAAGGGCCAGATGGTGCAGTACAACCTGACCGCCTCGACCAACCTGCATTCGGTCGAGCAGTTCCGCAACCTGGTCATCAAGCAGGTCAACGGCGGCATCATCCGGCTGCGCGACGTCGCCAACGTCACGCTTGGCGCGGATGACTACGAGTCCTCGGTTTCGTACAACGGCCGCAAGGGCGTCTATGTCGGCATCCAGACGGTGCCCTCGGCCAACCTGCTGGCGGTGATCGCCGGGGTGAAGAAGGTGCTGCCGTCGATCCAGCAGCAATTGCCGGCGGGCATCCAGGGCAACGTGATCTACGACTCGACCGTGTTCGTGAACAGCTCGATCCACGAGGTGGAACGGTCGCTGGCCGAAACGGTACTGATCGTCACGCTGGTGATCTTCGCCTTCCTCGGTTCGCCGCGCTCGGTGATCATTCCGGTGGTGACGATCCCGCTGTCGCTCATCGGCACGCTGACGGCGATGGTGGTGTTCGGCTTCTCGATCAACCTGCTGTCGCTGCTGGCGCTGGTGCTGGCCATCGGCCTTGTGGTGGACGATGCGATCATCGTGGTGGAAAGCGTCAACCGCCACATGGAGGAAGGCATGCGGCCACGCGCCGCCGCGATCCAGGCGGCGCGCGAACTGGCCAACCCGATCATCGCCATGACGGTGGTGCTGATCGCCGTCTATGTACCCATCGGCTTCCAGTCGGGCCTGACCGGCGCGCTGTTCACCGAGTTCGCCTTCACCGTCGTCGGCGCGGTGACGATGTCGGCGATCATCGCCCTGACGCTGTCGCCGATGATGTGCGCCAACCTGCTGAAGCCGCACCCGCAGGGCAGGGTGCACGGCGTGCAGGACCGGATCGTTGCGGTCATCGACCGCGGTTTCGGCTGGCTGCGGCGCGGCTATGAGCGGCGGCTGCGCGGCAGCCTGCGCACGCGGTCAGTGACGCTGACCTTCGCCGTGATCGTCATCGGCGGCATCTTCTACCTGTACTCGACCTCCAGCAGCGAACTCGCCCCGCAGGAGGACCAGGGCGTGGTCATCCTGATTCCCTCGTCGGCCCCCGATGCGACGCTGCAACAGAAGGAGCTGTTCGGCAACCAGGTTGCCAAAATCATGGAAGCCGTGCCCGAGCGCGACCAGACCTTCCAGGTGGAAAGCTCGGCCATGTCGATCGCCGGCGTGACGCTGAAGCCGTGGGATGAGCGCAAGCGCAGCGCGCTGCAGATCCAGCAGGCGATGCAGGGCCAGCTTGGGAAGGTCACCGGCCAGCGCATCGCCGCCTTCCTGCCGCCGGCGCTGCCGGGCGCGCAGGGCCTGCCGATCCAGTACGTTTTGAAAACGACACGGCCGCTGTCCGAGCTGTATCCGGCGGCGCAGAAATTCCTGCGCGACGCCGAGGCGACCGGCCTGTTCCTGTTCATCGACAGCGACCTGAAGATCGACGCGCCGCAGCAGGTGATCGAGATCGACCGCGACAAGGCGGCACAACTCGGCCTGTCGATGACCCAGATCGGCGAGGCGCTGGGCGGGTTGCTGGGCGGCGCCTACACCAACTACTTCAGCCTGGGTTCGCGATCCTACAAGGTCATTTCGCAGGTGCAGCAGCGCTCGCGGCTGACGATCGAGCAGGTGATGCATTACCCGATCGCGACGATCAACGGCCAGCCGATCCCGGTGTCCGCGGTCGCGAGCGTGCGGTCGGAGACGGTGCCGCAGACGATCAATCATTTCCAGCAGCAGAATTCGGCGACGATCCAGGGCGTGCCAGCGCTGGGCGTGGCGCAGGCGGACGCCCTGCAGGCGCTGCAGGACCTGGCGGCGCGTGACCTGCCGAGCGACGTGCTGATCGACTATGCCGGCCCGCTGCGGCAGTACGTGCAGGAAAGCAGCGGCTTCGTCGTCACCTTCGGGCTGGCGCTGATCATCATCTTCCTGGCACTGGCGGCGCTGTTCGAGAGCTTCCGCGACCCGGTGGTGATCCTGATCTCAATCCCGATGTCGATAGCGGGGGCGCTGCTGTTCATCAACCTGGGCTTCGGCGGCGCCACGCTGAACATCTACACCGAGGTCGGCCTGGTGACCCTGATGGGGCTGATCAGCAAGCACGGCATCCTGATCGTCGAAGTCGCCAACGAGGCGCAGCGGGCGGGCCGGAGCAAGCTGGAGGCGATCATCTACGCCGCCGGCATCCGGCTGCGGCCGATCCTGATGACGACGGCGGCGATGGTGCTGGGCGTGGTGCCGCTGATCATGGCCACCGGCGCCGGTGCGGCGTCTCGCTTCGCCATGGGGCTGGTGATCGCGAGCGGCCTGTCCATCGGCACGCTGTTCACGCTGTTCGTTCTGCCGGCGGTGTATATGGCTATCGCGGCGCGGCACGAGAGCGAAGCGGTGGCCGAGGAGACGAAGGAATTGACGCCGGTGTAGCGTCTCAAGCGGGAATGGCGTCGGATTGGGTTGCCGCTGGCCGTTCTCCCTCTGTCATGGCCGGGCGTGTGTCCCCATGGGCGCTGACATAGAGAGACAGGGCTGGGTCCATTGCCTTTCCGTCATGGCCGGGACACGCCCTACGGGATGCACAGATTTCGGAAACGGTCCGCTGCAGCCGCGGCTCCGTACTGTCATCGCCGGTGCTGGTTTCACCGACGGTAATCAAGCGAACACGGAGTTGCACGGTGTTTGCACGGAGTTCCGCAGAGAAAGGGGATACGGCGCTTCGCGCGAAGCGCATGAAATCCTCGGACGCTGCCACAGGGGCGACCATGCTGCGGACGCCCCGGAAGACTCTGCGGAACTCCGTGCCAACCCCGCGCAACTCCGTGTTCGCTTGATTGCGGTGGCCAACCCGCCCCCGCCCCATCCCAATGGGCAGGATGCCCCACACCGGATGTGCGGACCACACCACGGCGACCCGGCCCGGCGTCTCC
>NZ_NHRY01000087.1 GCF_002937115.1 Rhodopila globiformis
CATGGCCATCAATGTCATGCAGACGAACGGCGACAAGGACGCCTTGCGCGGCAAGTTCCAGAAGGCCGCCTGGGACAACGCCTATCTCGCTCGCCTCCTGGCACTATTCTGAAGTGCGATTGCCCTGCAAGGCGTGGCACAGGTGCTTGTCCGGCTCCATGACGGGCCGTTGCCGCAACGGATTTGCCAGGTGCGCGCCCTGCGCGGACAGCGTGGTTGATGGGGGATATCCGTTGCCACAAGGAACAATGGCGTCTCGCGGAGGGCCGCGGAAGGGCACGGGGACTTTGGCGCCGCGCCAACATGGCTGTGCGGAGCGAGGTCGTCGCTTGATCGTCATGGCCGGGCGTGTCCGCGTCAGCGCTGGCTCAGGCGGCCGGGTGTGGCGCACTGCCGACTCAGCGAGTAGCGCCCGTCGGAGATCCGTCTCCTGTTCCCCCAGCCTTTGCGGACCTTGGTATGCCGAAAGGCAAGGGCGGTCCGTCCCAGTTGAATGGGCGCGCCAATGGGGGCGCATATGCGGCAAGCGGCACGGCTGGCCCAGGTGGGTCGAAGGCGGCGGCGGAGCCTGGATTGGCGACCGATTTTTAACACGGAGGACGACGGAGGACCCCCAAGGGCCACGAAGGGGTGTGAACGGGTCAGAGCCTGACAATCAATCGACTCCTGGCCAGAGTCGAAGTTGCTCCAGCACACCGCTGGACGGTTGGGATTCCACTTGCAGGCATACAGCGGCGGCATTGCTCTCTTCGGGCTGCGTGCGTTGCGGCCGGAGCGCCCGTTCAGACCACATGACGGCGCGGTCAGCGACGTGCGTTCCTGTCATGGCCGGTGCTTGCTGCGGCCGACGATGGTTCACCACAGAGACACAGTGACACAGAGATTGCAACGAAGCCGTCGGCGACGCGGCGGTTTCGATCTCTGTGGCTCTGTGTCTCCGTGGTGGTGGAATTCGCGGATTTTCCGCCAGTACGACATCGCCGATCGGCCGCCAACGCCGCAGCCCGTTGCTGCATCGGCGCAACCTCGCCGCCAAGGCGGCACCCGTGCCTCCAAGGGCTGTCGCTGCCGTTCCGGCACGTTCGTATCAACCGACCTACAATTTGCGATAGTTCCTGGAATCGCCCAGAAAGGCGATTGATTTTCAGGCTCTCAGACGACGAAGCAGTGCGGCCCCGCGTTCAGGCACATGGCATGAAGGCATCCAGGCAGGCCTGCAGCGACGCTGCGATTCGCCAACACCGAGGGTGTGACCACAGGCAGCAACCATGTGTGGCTATTTTCGTGTCTCACACATGGGGCAGTCCAGGGGGGCAGTCCAGGGGGGCGTCCAGGGGGCACTCCACCAGCAAGGTCCGGTCTTCGTGGCCCTTCGCGGTCCTCCGCTTTCTCCGTGTTAAAAATCACGGAAGCACAAACGGGCACGGACGGTTCCGGATGACCCTGGCGCCATCCGCCACGGACCCGCGCCCCCAATCGTTGCGGACCGTGACCAAGGCAAGCGGCGAAAGGCCTTCCGCCACGTCCAACCGGGTTGGTTCCTCGGGCGAACAGTACCGGTGCCCACGGGACATGTCCCGGCCACCTGCACTGCAACGGCGGGGGTGGATGGCCGGGACACGCCCGGCCATGACGGTAGGGCAACGGACCGGGCGCGCGGGGCGTCCTACATCCCGCCCGGGTAGCTCGGGCCGCCGCCGCCCTCCGGCGGCACCCAGTTGATGTTCTGGGTCGGGTCCTTGATGTCGCAGGTCTTGCAGTGCACGCAGTTCTGCGCGTTGATCTGCAGCTTCGGGTCGCCCTCCTCGGCGCCGACGATCTCGTACACCTGCGCCGGGCAATACCGCGTTTCCGGGCTGCGGTAGCGGTTCCAGTTGACGTCGATCGCCTTCCGCGGATCCAGCAATTGCAGGTGCGCCGGCTGGTTTTCCTCGTGGTTGGTGTTGCTGATGAACACCGAGGACAGGCGGTCGAAGGTCAGCACCCCGTCCGGCCTGGGGTAAGTGATCCGCGGCGCCTTGTCGGCATCCTGGATCGACTCGTTGTCGGCGTGCGGATGGTGCAGCGTCCACGGCGCCTTGCCGCGCATCACCACGGTGTCGAACGCGCTGTACAGGAACCCGCCCCAGCGGCCGAATTTCGCGAACGCCGGCCGTACGTTGCGCACCTTGTACAGCTCCTCCCACAGCCAGCTTTGCTTCAGCCGCTCGGGATAGGCCGTCAATTCCGCCGGATGGTCGCCGGCGAACGCCTCGGCCAGCACCTCGGCGGCGACCATGCCGGACTTCATCGCGGTGTGCGAGCCCTTCACCTTCGGCACGTTCAGGAACCCCGCGGCGTCGCCAACCAGCAGCCCGCCGGGGAAGGTCAGCTTCGGCACCGACTGCACCCCGCCCTCGATCAGCGCCCGCGCGCCATAGGCGATGCGGCGGCCGCCCTCGAAGTGCTTGCGCATGTGCGGATGCGTCTTGAACCGCTGCATCTCGTCGAACGGCGACAGCCACGGATTGCTGTAGTCCAGCCCGACGACAAAGCCGTACGACACCAGGTTGTCGTCGAAATGATACAGGAACGAGCCGCCATAGGTGGCCGTATCCAGCGGCCAGCCCAGCGCGTGCTCGATCAGGCCCGGCTTGTGGACCGCCGGCGGGACCTCCCACAGCTCCTTGATGCCGATGCCGTAGGTCTGCGGCTCGCACTCCGCGCGCAGGTCGAACCGCGCCATTAACTGCTTCGACAGCGAGCCGCGGCAGCCCTCGGCGAACAGCGTGTAGCGCGCCCGCAGTTCCATGCCGCGCTGGTAGTTCTCCGTCGGCTGGCCGTCCTTGCCGATGCCCATGTCGCCGGTGGCGATGCCGGCAATGCGCCCGTCCTCCTCCTCCAGCAGCTCAGTCGCGGCGAAGCCGGGGTAGATCTCCACGCCCAGCGCCTCGGCCTGCTGGCCCAGCCAGCGCACGACGTTGCCCAGCGAGACGATGTAGTTGCCGTGGTTGTGCATCTGCGGCGGCGTCGGCAGCCGGTAGGCCTTGGTCTCCGTCATGTAGAGAAACCGGTCCTCGCCGGCCGGCGTGTCCAGCGGCGCGCCTTTCTCCTTCCAGTCGGGGATCAGCTCGGTCAGCGCGCGCGGCTCCACCACCGCGCCGGACAGGATGTGGCCGCCGATTTCGCCCGCCTTCTCCACCAGACAGACGGACAGGTCGGGGGACAGCTGCTTCAGCCGGATCGCCGCGGCGAGGCCGGCCGGGCCGCCGCCGACGATCACCACGTCGAATTCCATGGCTTCGCGCGTGGGGGTCTCCTCCATGGTACAACTCCTCGCCCTCAGGCTTCTCCGGGATCGGCGGCTTTATTGCGCCAGATTACCGTGCGGGGCAAACCGGCGGACCTGCTGCGGCCTTCAGGCAGCAACAAAAAGGAGTGTCACAGGTGGCAGCGAACACGGCCTTGTTGCTGATTGCCCACGGCTCCAACCGCTATCCTGACGCCGCGGCTGGCCTGCTGCGCCACGCCGCCGCGCTGCGGGCGACCGGGGCGTTTCACGAAGTCGAGGCCGGGTTGCTGAACGGCGCGCCGTCGGTGGCCGAGGCTCTGGCACGCATCAGCGCCGCCAGCGTGCGGGTCGTGCCGCTGTTCATGGAGTCCGGCCACTTCACCCGCGTCGCCATCCCCCGCGCCCTGGGGATAGCCAATACAGGCGCGCACCCGCGCTTCCACCTGTGCTCGCCGATTGGCCTGCACGACGCCATGGCGGGGCTGATCGAGCGCCAGGCCCTGGCCGGCTGCGCCGCGCTGGGGTGCGACCCCCGCAGCGTGGCGGTGCTGGTCATCGGCCATGGCTCGGCCAGCGCGCCAGGTCGGGCCCTGGCACTGCACGAGCACACCGCGCGCGCCGGCTGGAACGGGTTGTTCGCCAGCGTCGGCTCCGCCTGCCTGGAGGAAGCGCCGTTCGTGGCCGATGCCCTGCGCGCGCGGCGCCATCATCCGTTGGTCGTCGTCGGTTTCTTCGCCGGCGACGGCGGCCACGTGCGCGACGACCTGCCGGCGCTGGTCGCCGCCGAGCAGGCGGCCCGCGGCGCCGGTGGCCTGCCGATCCGGTTGCAAGGAACCGTGATGGACGACCCGGAGGTGACGAGTCTTATCCTGGACCAGGCGGCGCTCTGACCGCAGCGGGGAAGAATGGCATGTTTGCCTGTGTCGGTGGCTATACCACGCCTGACCGGGATGGCCGCGGCAACGGGATCAACGTCTTCCAGGTCGATCCGGCCAGCGGCCGCTGGCGTCACCTGCAGCACGTCAGCGGGCTTGAGAATCCGTCGCTGTTCACCTTGAGCCGCGACGGGACGCGGCTGTACAGCGTGCATGGCGCCCGCACCCTGGTCAGCGCGTTCGCCGTCGATACCCGCAGCGGGATGCTGCGGCTGCTGAACCAGGCCGATTGCGGCGGCAGCAATCCGGTCGATTCGGCGCTCGACCCGACCGGGCGGTTCCTGGTCGTCGCCAATTACGGCTCGGGCAGCGTGGCGGTGCTGCCCGTGGCGGCCGACGGCGCGCTGCAGCCGATCAGCCAGTTGGTCACGCTGGCGGGCGAGCCGGGGCCGGACCCGCGGGAGCAGGCATCGTCGCACCCGCACGGCGTCACCTTCGATCCCGGCGGCCGTTTCGTCGTCGTGCCGGACAAGGGCTTCGACCGCACGTTCGTGTTCCGCTTCGCCGCGGGCCGGTTGATCCCGGCGGAGCCGGGCTTTGTCGCCTCGGCGCCCGGCGCGGCGCCGCGCCATGCCGCGTTCCATCCGTCGTTGCCGGTGCTGTACGTCAACAACGAGCTGGCCTCGACGGTCACGGTGTTCGGCTGGGACCGGAAGTCCGGGCACGCTGCCGAGCGGCAGGTGATCGCCACGCTGCCGGTGGGTCATGCCGGACGCAACACGACGGCGGAGATCGCCGTGTCGTCGTGCGGGCGCCATGTGTATGTCTCGAACCGCGGGCAGGACAGCATCGCGCGGTTCCGCGTCTCGCCGGGCAGCGGGCTGCTGCGCTATGCCGGCTCGGTGCCGAGTGGCGGGGCACGGCCGCGGTTTTTCTGCATCGGGCCGGATTCGCGGTATCTCTATGTGGCGAACCAGGACAGCGACAGCATTGCCGTCTTCCACATCGACGCCTCGTCCGGCGGCTTGGTTCCCACCGGCATTGCGATCGGCGCCGGCAGCCCGTCGGCGATCAGCTTCCTAACACCCTCTTGAAACCGGCGCGCCATCCTGTCGATACTGTTCTCAATTGAGACGTACAACAAGGACGACTCCATGGCCAAGGCCAGTTCGGGACGTGCGCAGTCCGCGAAGGGCAAAGCGGCGGCGCGTGGGCGCGGGAAGGACGGCGCCGCGCCTGCGGCGAAAAAACCTGCCACCGCGCCTGCGGCGAAAAAGTCCACCGAGGCCGCGAAAACGAAAACCGCCGCGCCTCCAGCCGGCAAAGCGGCGGTGGTGAAGGCGGCCAGGAAGCCGGCGGTGCCGAAAGCGGCCGCCGCGAAGGCGCCGGCGCGGCCGCGCCCGGGCCTGGGCGCGGCCGCGGTGAAAAAGGCCGCGGCCGGGAAAGAAACGGCCAGGCCCGTGACGCCGACGAAACGGACTGCCGCGGCGAGGAAAGTCGCGGCCGCGAAGCAAGCGGCGCCGGCGAAGAAGCCCGCGCGGGCGAAGCAGCCGGCGGCCCCGCCGGCCGCGGCCGGAAAGGCCGCCGGAGTCGCGCCGGCCCGGACCGTGAACGTGACCAAGGCGGCGCCGCGCCGTCCGGGAGTCCGGGCTGCCACGCCGGTTCTCACCGCCCGGCGCGCCCGCGCCACGCCGGCCTCGCGCAAGGTGCCCGCCGCCGCCAAGCCGGCGGCCCCGGCCAGCAGCCGGCCGCCGCAGGTGTTCACCGTCAGCCACCTGCAGGAAACCGACTTCAAGGCCGAGGGCCTGCGGACCTATGCGCTGTACCGCGACCTGGGCATCGCCGCGGCAACTGCGGGCCTGTGCCAGGCGCACGTCATCCGCTTCGTGCCGCCCTGCACCGACGCGGTGCGCAAGCGGCATGCGCACGCGGTGGAGCTGCAGCTCGTCTATGTGCTGAAAGGTTGGATCAAGAACGAGTTCGAAGGCCAGGGCGAGCAGATGATGTCCACCGGCAGTTGCTGGATCCAGCCGTCCGGCATCCGCCACACCGTGCTGGACTACTCGCCGGACTGCGAGGTGCTGGAGATCATCCTGCCGGCCGATTTCACGACCGAGGAGGTCGCCTGAACCGCCGTCATGCGGCATGATCCCAGCGGCCCGGCAGGCCGGCCGGTTGGGCGCGGGGGTGCCGGGGCGGCCGCGTGCGGCGCCAACAGGATATCGGCGGCTGTGACGCACGAAGGCGCTCAAGTGGTGGGGCCGCCGGCATGACGACGCATGACCGCCTCGACTGCCTGAAGTGCCCCGCGCTGTGCTGCCGCATGGCCGGCTACGTCCGGGTCAGCCGGGAGGACATCCGCCGGCTGGCGAAACACCTGGACATGACCGTCCCCGCCTTCGAGGCGCGGCATATCGTCGAGGTGACCCGCAAGGGCGAGAAGCGGATCAAGGAAGGCTACAAGACCTGCCAGTTCCTCGACGAGCAGCACCGGTGCAGCGTGTACGAGGCCCGGCCGCACGATTGCCGCGGCTATGTCTGCTGGAACCAGCCGGACGAGACGGTGTACCGCTATGCGGTGTTCCTGCAGACCGGCGTGGCGAAGCTGCGGGAGCGGGAGGAGGCCGAGAAATAGCCGGGCGTGGGCGTCCCGTTGGCCGGGATGGGGCGGGGGCCGCCGCCTGGGGCTAGGCGGCCTGCCGGCAGCGCCGCTCTTTGTTGCGATACCGCATTTTTAAAACGCAGAGATCGCAGAGTGGGGCGCAGAGCCCGCACAGCAGGGATCGGGGTGACCTGCGGTCGCAGTGCATCGGCTGCGGGCCCGGCTGTCCCTGTTGCAGCCCTACGGCGGTCGTACATCTCCGGAACAATCTGGCTTCGAGGCACCAGAACAAGGATGCATCGCATGTAATCCTTGTCCCCGTACCGCTCGCCGGAGGTTCAGTCTCCATCCCCGTGGCCCGTCTGTTTGAGCGGCATCGGGATTGGCCGTCGTTTTCGTTGAGTCGAGGCGGCGCCGGTGTGTGGATGGCCGATCGGATTTCAACACGGCCGGATCAACCGGCACGGACGTTTCCGGGTGGCGAGCGGTAGCAGAGCCTCCAGGACGGACTCCATTGCCGCGGGGCAGGCTGATGCCGTGAACAAGCGTTGTGAAAACTCATTCCGAAGATGTACGACCGCCGTAGGTTGCAGCCCGGGGCCTGGCATCCAGGTCAATCAGGGGCGGTTGATACGGGGCCTGGGACATTTCGGGCGTTTTACCGCGCCTGTTGGTGCGGTCTGCATTGGCCCAAGTGGATTTTCCGCCAGTACGGCATCGCCGATCGGCCGCCAACGCCATAACTTGTCCTTGCGTGTATGGAATATTGCTGCCCGGGAGGCGCTGTCCATGCCGCCACCGGCTGTCGCCGCCGATCCGGCACGGTCGTCTCAAACGGCCCGCGATTTGCCGTCATATCCTGTCGCCCGGGAACGCGTCCCATACGCGCGCACATGGCCGGCCGGCGGCGCGGTGCCGCGGGCAATCACCTCGGCGCCAGCAGCGCGCTTGCGAACCGGGCAGGCTGGCCAGGATTTGTCGCGCCAAGCGAGAAAAAGTGACAGGAATACACCTAAGAGTAGCAATTCCGACCTTCCTCGGGGCTACCTGTATCAGTTATCGCATCCATGTCCTTGCCAGTGGCGGTGGAACAATGCTGCCGCGCCCGCCTCGCAGCATGGAGACGGTCATGCCGAAGCGCGCCGTGCGGACAACGACCCGGAACACATTGCTGGCGGCGCTGTCGCCCGAGCTGCGCGGCGTGCTGCTGCCGAAGCTCGACACCGTCCCGTTGCACGCGCGGCAGGTGCTGGTCCGGCCGGAAACCCGGAACGATACGGTGTATTTTCCGGAATCAGGCTGGTTGTCCCTGATCGCCGCGATGGATGACGGGACGCAGGGTGAAGTCGGCTGTGTCGGCCGCGAAGGCATGGTGCCACCGTCGCTGATCCTGGGCGCCAACACCTCGTATGCGGAAATCTGCGTCCATGACGCGGGAACCGCGCTGTGCATGCCGGCGGAGCCGTTCCGGGCCGAGATGGCCGCGTCGCCGCCGTTGCGCGCGCGCCTGCTGCGCTATGCCGAGGCGATGCACGCGCAGGCGATGCAGATCGCAGTCTGCAACGGCCGCCACCCGCTGGACCAGCGCCTGGCGCGCTGGCTGCTGATGGCGCACGACCGGATCGATGGCAACGAAATCACCATCACCCAGGAAACGCTGGGGCTGATGCTGTGCGTCTATCGGCCGAGCGTCTCGGTCGCCGCCAGCGGCCTGCAGCGCGCGGCGATCATCCGCTACCAGCCTGGCCGCATCACGATCCTGGACCGGGCCGCCCTGGAATCCGTGGCGTGCGGCTGCTACCGCATGGTCGCCGCCCGGTTCAGGCAGTTGCTGGGTTGAACAACTCGTGATCGTGTACGCTACCCGACAGCACAGCCCGTCGGAATGAAAGAAAAACCGGCGACGATACTGGGCGGGGAGCAGGCACAACTGAATTGATATCGTATTGATTTTGCAAACCGGCCACCAGCGCTTGCAGCCGCTTGTCCGGCCGGACAAGAGACGGAACCCGGGCGCGCAGGGCGCGTCGCTGCCATGTCCTGCGCCGCAGGCAGGATGGCCGCCACGGGGCCTGGTCCAGGCCCATTCGTGGATCCCGGCCCGGTGCCCGCTCGTCCGGGGGCGCCTGGCGCGGGTCCGGTCGAGAGTATGTGTCATGAACGTAATGGGACAGGCGGAGCGGTTCGCGGCGTCGCTGACGGAGGAGGGCCGCTACCGGCTGCTGATCGAGGCGATCACCGACTATGCGATCTACATGCTCGATCCCGCGGGTATCGTCACGAGCTGGAACCCCGGCGCGCAGCGCCTGAAGGGCTACGAGGAATCCGAGATCCTGGGCGAGCATTTCTCGCGCTTCCACACCGAGGAGGATCGGCGCGCCGGCCTGCCCGAGCGCTCGCTGCGCACCGCGGCGCGCGACGGCACGTTTGAAAGCGAAGGCTGGCGGCTGCGCAAGGACGGCAGCCGCTTCTGGGCGCATGTCATCATCGACCCGATCAAGAGCCCGGCCGGGGACCTCGTCGGCTTCGCCAAGGTCACCCGCGACCTGACCGAGCGCAAGCAGGCCGAGGCGCTGCTGCGGCAAAGCGAGAGCCAGTTCCGCCTGCTGGTCGAGAGCGTCACTGACCAGGCGATCTATCTGCTCGACCCGGGTGGCCAGGTGGACAGCTGGAACCCGGGCGCCGAGCGGATCACCGGCTACCGGCCCGAGGAGGTCGTCGGCCGGCATTTCTCGCTGTTCCACACGCCGGAGGATCGCGACCGGGGCGAGCCGGCGCGGACCCTGGAAACCGCCATCCGGGAGGGGCGGTTCGAGACCGAGGCCTGGCGGGTGCGCAAGGGCGGCGAGCGCTTCTGGGCGCATGTCAGCATCGACCCGATCCGCAACGAGGACGGTGCCATCGTGGGCTTTGCCAAGGTCACCCACGACCTGACCGAGGCAACGGGGACGCGGGTCGCGCTGGACCGCGCCCGCGACGCGATCTTCCAGGCGCAGAAGATGGAGGCCATCGGCCAGCTGACCGGCGGCGTCGCGCATGATTTCAACAACATCCTGACGGCGGTACTGGGCGGGCTGGAGATCGTCATGCGCCGCCTGCCGGAAAACCCCAACATCACGCCGCTGCTGCAGGGCGCCATCCAGGCGGCCCAGCGCGGCGTTTCCCTGACGCAACGGATGATGGCCTTCGGCCGCCGCCAGGAGCTGCGGCCGGAAACCGTTGCCTTGCAGGCGCTGCTGCGCGCGATAATGGACATCATCATCCAGACGCTGGGGCCGCGCATCACCCTGGACACCGATTTCCCCGAGGCGCCCCTGACGGCGCACGTCGACGTCGACCAGCTGGAGCTGGCGGTCATCAACCTGCTGATGAATGCCCGCGATTCGATGCCGTCCGGCGGCTCGGTGCGCATCAGCCTGTCGGCGCGGGCGGTCGATTCCGATGAGATGGCCGGGTTCCGCCTCGGCCGCTATGTCTGCCTGTCGGTGGCGGACACCGGCGAGGGCATGGACGAGGCAACCTTCGCGCGGGCGATGGAGCCGTTCTTTTCGACCCGGGGCGTCGGCAAGGGGACCGGGCTCGGCCTGTCGATGGTGCACGGCTTTGCCGAGCAGTCGGGCGGCAAGCTGCTGCTCAACAGCCGCAAGGGCGAGGGCACCACGGCGGAAATCTGGCTGCCGGTGGAGGCGTAGCCGCAAGATGGAGGCGCAGGATCGGCGCCCTCTCGTCGCAGCGCAGGGGCGTCGCTTTATCCTCGCGGCGTACGGTCGTCGCTTTATCGTCGTGACGCAGGGGCGTCGCTTTATCGTCATGGCCGGCGACCTTGCTCCGCCAGCCCCCTTATCCCGCTACGCATGGGGACACGCCCCGCCAGGACGGAGCGAGCGCACTCCCCGCCTGCCGCAACGTTCAGGCGTGGATCATCGGGCACCCGCCTTCGTTGATCGGCCGGAATGCCCGGTCCGCGGGGATCGTGTCCTGCAACCGGACCAGGTCCCAGGTCTGCTTCGACTGCGCCGGTGACTTCGCCTCGAACAGGTACATGGGGTGGATGACGCGCCCGTCCTCGCGAATGGTGCTCTTGCCGAAGATCACGTCCTCCACAGGGATCTCGCGCATCTGCGCCAGAGTGGCGCGGCCGCTGACCTTGGCCTTCTCCGGCCCCATGGCCGCGACCGCCTTGAGGTAATGGCTGACCGCGGAATACTGCCCGGCCTGCGCCGAGTTCGGCATCGCGTGTCCCACCGAGCGCGCCTGGAAACGCCGGCCGAACGCGCGGGTTCCGTCGTTCAGGTCCCAGTAATACGGTTCCGCCAACCGAACGCCCTGCGCCGCCGGCAGGCCGATGCTGAGGATGTCGTTCAGCAGCAGCCCGACGCCGACCACCCGCTGGCCGCCCGCCATGATGCCGAATTCCGCGGCCTGCTTGACGCAGTTCTCGGAATCGACGCCGCCGTTGGCGAGGCCGATCACCTTCGCCCCGCTGGCCTTGGCCGACAGCAGGAAGGACGAGAAATCCGTCGTGCCGGGGAAGGGGTAGCGTGTCGAGCCGAGCACCTTGCCGCCGGCCCTGGTGACGAATCCGGCTGAATCCCGCTCCAGTTGCTGGCCGAAGGCATAGTCGGCGGTGATAAAGAACCAGGTGTCGCCGCCCTCCTTCACCGTGCTTTCGACGATCGCGTGCGGCACGCTCCAGGTGTCGTAGGCCCAGTGCAGGTGGTTCGGGCCGCACCGTTCGCCGGTCAGGATGGAGGAGGCGGCGCCGGTGAAAATCGCCAGCTTGTCCTTGGCCTTTGCCATTTCGCCCACGGCGATCGCGGCGGAGGACAGTGGCAGGTCGGTCAGCAGGTCCACGCCCTGGGCGTCGAACCAGTCCCCGGCGATCGACAGCGCCACGTCCGGTTTCAGCTGCATGTCGGCTGACAGGAGCTCGACCTTGATCCCGGGGTGGAGCCTGGAGAAATCATCGATGGCAAGCTGCGCGCCGAGGACGGAGCCCTGGCCGGTCAGCGCCGAATACGTGCCCGCCATGTCGGTCAGGACGCCGATGCGAATGATCCGGTTTGCCGCGCTGCTCTGATCCGCCCCGGCGCGGCCCGGCCAGGCGACATCGGCTGCGGTGGCAAGGCCCAGGCCAAGCGCGGCCCGCCGGCTGATGATGTGCTGCATGTTTTCCTCCCCGTGGCGGACGGCCTGCCTGAAGCGTCCGGCCGTCCCGTCGCCAGTCTCTCCGCTATCGAGACTTGCGGCAAATCCCTTGGGGGAGTTCTGGGGGTGGGGAAGCGAGTTGGTGGCGGTTGGGGGG
>NZ_NHRY01000088.1 GCF_002937115.1 Rhodopila globiformis
CATCATGCGGACGGCGCCCAGCAATCGCCATGGCCAGCGGCTGCGAAAACGTTACGGCAGGCTGCGCAGCCACCTCTTCACCTTCCTCGATTATCCCGAGGTCGGCGCCGACAACAACGGCTCGGAGTGCGAACTGCGTCCCACCGCGACCTACCGCAAGGTCACCGGCGGCTTCCGCTCCAAGCGGGGCGCTGACTTCTTCGCCGCGCTCCGCTCCATCATCGGAACCGCCGCCCGGCGCGGCATCGACGCCTACCAGGCCATCAAGATGGTTGTACAGGGAAACTCCGTGCTCGCTCCCACCTGAACACAGCGGGGGGAGATGAGCAAATACAATTGCAATTGTTGCAATTCTATGCAAGATTGTTGTTCAATGCAAGCTGTCGACATCTTTTGGCACGTTGCCGAGGCCGGAACACGCTGCCAGCCAAGCTTGGGTATAGTCCTCGCCCTCAGGTCTCCCCTCATATTAAGTTTGAAAATTCAGTGTGTTGGCTCGGACAAGCTGAAACGAAAAGACAGATATGTTGACGCGTTGCAGGGCACGGCGCGATGTAGACGCCTGTTGTTGCTTGGGCTGACAAGCAACGAAGCTGGGCTGACCAAGCACAGTTGGCCGTGTCTAATTTGGCTCGCAACAAAAAATGAGGGGAGACCTGAGGTCCTCGCCTTCATGTCCTTTTACGAGATCGCAGAGATCCGTCGCGGCCTCGTGGATGTCCGTCAGGCGGCCGCGGACATCCCGGACCATCAGAACACCCGCGCCATGTCACACTCCGCCGCGGCCGCGGCCCGTGGTGTCAAGGCCGCTCTCTCTCCGGGATCCACGGTCCGTCCAAGCGCCGCTTCCAGGTCGTCCTTGATATGGACGAGATCGAAGGCCGACGGCTTGGCATCGGGCACGAACGCGATTGCAAGGTCCACATCGCTGTCAGGCCCCGCATCGCCGCGGGCAACGGAACCGAAGACCCGGCGTGACGCGATGCCGCGCTCGCGCAGGGGCGCTTCCATCACACGCAGGCGTCCAGGCACGTCGGCAAGCCGGGGCGGCTGCCGCTCGGCTTCTTCCAGGAACTGCCGGATCAGGCCGCCGACGAGATCCTGAACCGGTTGCCCCCGTTGGGCCGCTACCGCCTTGATCCGGTTCCGGACGTCTTCCGGCAGCCTGACCGAAAGGAACGCCGTCCACTCCATTGCCACACCGCTCTTGTGCGCATGGTGCGTGATGCACCTTGGAGGGGAAGGCGCACAGTGTCGAGGCTGGCAAATCCGGCAGTTACCACTTCCCGGTGGACCGCCCTGTGCGGCAGGCTCAAGCCGGCCGTCCGGATGGAAAGGCACCAAATGAGCATACCGCGGACAGGCTGAAGCCGCGCGAGGCCAGACGACGGCCTGCATCGTTCACGTTCGCGGCGATGGTCAGCGCGGGCGGTATTGCAACTCGGGTGGCTACGACGTCTCGTCCCAGTGCTCCGGGGTCAGGCCATTGGGCAGCAGATGCTGGCCCGGTGCGGCATTTTGCGGCGGCGATAGGTCCTCCGAATCGAAGGCGGCACAACCGGCCAGCGACGCGGCGGCCAGGATCAGCAATACCGACGCGCGGAACAGCCGTGACATCGTCTCATTCTCCTCGTGCAGCCCAGACCCGGGCCAAGCTTGGTCTGCCGTAACGGATCTGCCGGACGGCGGCAACCCGCGGCGTGACGCTGCAACCAAACTGTCACAGGAAGCGCGGATTGCCGCAGGCGGGACCGCTACGACGTCTCGCCCCAGGGCTCCGGCGTCAGGCCGTTGGGCAGCAGGTGCGGGCCTGGAACGGCGTTCTGCTGCGACGGACCGTAGCTGGCGCAACCGGCCAGCGACGCGGCAGCCAGTATCAGCAGCAACGAAACGCGGAAGATCCGTGCCATTATCCAAACCTCCTCACGCAGGTCGACCCGGGCGAAGCTGGGTCTTGCGTGATGGTTCGGCCGGGCCGCTGCAAACTGTCATAATGGTGTCACATTCGCTCCGGCACAAGGCGCGGGTCTTGCCGCCTTTGCCGCCCGGGCGGATGATCCGGCCAAACGTCCAGAGGGAAAGGCCACGTCAATGAGCGTCCTGCGCGGCAACAACGGCCCCCGCTATCGCCACGTCGCGGACGATACCGCGGCATATGAAACCATCACCATCGACAAGTTGACGCCGATCATCGGGGCGGAGATCGGCGGGGTGGATTTGTCGCGGCCGCTGGCGAACCACCAGATGCAGGAAATCCATCGCGCCCTGGCCGAGAATCTTGTGATCTTCTTCCGCGACCAGACGCTGACGCCGGAGCAGCACCTGGCGTTCGGCCGCGCCTTCGGCAAGCTGCACATCCATCCCGCCGCGCCGAGCGCGCCCGGCCATCCCGAACTGATGATCATCCGCGCCGACAAGGACAGCCCGCGCGCCAACGGCGAAGGCTGGCACAGCGACGTTTCCTGCGATCCCGAGCCGCCGATGGGCAGCATCCTGTATATCAAACAGTGCCCGCCGCGCGGCGGCGACACGCTGTTCGCCAGCATGTACGCGGCGTATCAGGCGCTGTCGGACCGCATGAAGGTTTATCTGGATGGGCTTGTCGCGGTGCACGACGGCGAGGAATCCTATCGCGGCACCTATGCCAGCCTCGGCGTCGCGGACAAGCCGGTATATCCGCGCGCGGAACATCCGGTGATCCGCATCCATCCGGTGACCGGACGTAAGGCGCTGTACGTCAACCGCGGATTCACCAAGCGGATCCTTGGGGTTCCGCGTGACGAGAGCGCGGCGATCCTGGCGTATCTGTGCGACCTCGCCGAGGATCCGCTGTTCCAGTGCCGCTTCCGCTGGCGGGAGAACTCGGTGGCGTTCTGGGATAACCGCTGCGTGCAGCATCGCGCGATGTGGGATTACTGGCCGCACACGCGCTCGGGCTTCCGGGTGACGGTGGCGGGCGACCGGCCGGTCTAGCGGCGCGGGTCGGCTGTTGCGACTCCGTCACGGCCGGGCGTGCCAGGATCAAAAGAAACGATCGAGCCAGTCCAGCAGTTCGCCCGGCGTCTCCTCCGGAATGTAGTGGCCTGACTGCACGGAGCCACCGGTCACGTCCGCGGCGCAGTAGTCCCGCCAGATCGCCAGGGCGTCGTACCAGGCGCCGATCTTGCCCTTCTCGCCCCAAAGCACCAGCATCGGGCACTGGATTTTGATTCCCGCCGCGCGGCTGGCGCGGTCATGCGCCAGGTCCAGGGTGGCAGCGGCCCGGTAGTCCTCGCACAGGCCGCGCACCATCTCCGGCTGCCGCACGGCGGCGAAATAATCCGCCAGCGCGTCGGGATGGAACAGCGCCGGCAGCGACGGGTCGCGGGCGGTGTGCTGGCGCCACCAGTCCTCGGGCGCGCGGTTGATCAGCCATTCCGGGAACGGATGCGGCTGCGCGAACCAGAACCAGTGATAGTAGCCCAGGCCGAATGCCATGTCGGCGCGCTCGAAGTGCTCCAGCGTCGGGATGATGTCCAGCACGGCGAGTTTCCGCACCCGCCGCGGGTTGTCCAGCGCCAACCGGTGCGCCACCCGCGCGCCGCGGTCGTGGCCGGCGAGGAAGAACTGATCGAAGCCGAAATGGTCCATCACCGCCGTCATGTCCTTCGCCATCTCGGTCTTGGCGTACGGCGCGTGATCGGACGTCGCCGGCGGCTTCAACGAGAAGCCGTAGCCGCGCAGGTCCGGGCAGATCACGGTGAAGCGCTGCGCCAGCTTCGGCGCCACCAGGTGCCACATGGCGTGGGTCTGCGGGTTGCCGTGCAGCAGCAGCAGCGGCGGGCCGGAGCCGCCGTGGCGCAGCCGGATCGTGCCGCCCGGCACCGGCACATGAGCCATGGTGAAGCCGTTGAAGAACATCGCTGCCTCCTCTGCACGGCAGAAGGAAACTCGTTCCCCGGACGATTTGCAAGCCACCGCCGCGGCGGTGGCGGCACGTCCTCGCCACGGCCGTGATCGTTAGTTCCGGCAAACGACGTCACGCCTGCGGGCGGCGATGGCGAACGGGTCTTCCGCCGCGCCGGGTTCATGCGCCCGGGTTGCCGTGACGCCTGGCGGCCGCCCGCTCAGTCCTTCTCCGCCGAGCCGGGCACGGCCTGCGCCGCTGCCTGGAAGCCGATCTTCGAATGGGTACCGTCGCAGAACGGTTTCTTTGTCGATGCGCCGCAGCGGCAGAGCACCACCCTGGCCTGGGTCGGCAGGGCGTTCCCGTTGGTGTCATGCAATTCGATCGGGCCGTTGATGATATACGGTCCGTTCGGCCTTACCTCGATCGTTACGTCGGCCATGGACAATTCTCCTCGGTTCAGGCTTGCCTGCAACAAGCGACGACGCTCTGGCCTGCGTGGGACATTGTCAACTCAAGTTCACTCGCCACAGGCCGGGACCGGCCCGCGCCGGAAGGAACGGGCGCGGCCGGCATATTGTCGCTAAGTAACGGAAATCCGGCGGCCGGCGCCTGCTCGTTCCGGGTTGCTTTGACACTGTCGTCGTCGCCCGGCACAGTGCAGCCGATCAGGAGGAATCTGCCATGAGCGGAATTTCGGTCACGCCTCAGCCTTTCGCCCTGGCGGGGCCGCCTCCCGCGCAGGCGGAGCTTCTGTGGCAATGGCGCTATACGGGAACCGGCATCGCCGCGTGCGGAACCCTGACCACCACCGCCACGACGAACGCCGACGGCAACTACCTGATTTCCGGCATCACCGGCTCGCGCAACGGTGAAGCCATCGCCGGGCTGGAGCCGGCCGGCGACGCCATCCCGGGGAACTCGGGCTACCCGGTCGACAACCTGATCAGCCGCGGCGGGCAACTGACCGTCGCCGGCTTCGGCTATGCAACCGCAGCCGGAAACTACGCAAATCCCTACTACGCGAACTACCTGAGGCCCGCGGTCGACCAGGAGGTGTTCACCCAGCCGGCATCCTCGGGATTCTCCGAGGTGCCGATCGCGTTCCGGGCCGAGCGGGTCCCCGGCGTCACGGTCGCGACCGCCGCACCGGGCGTTCCGGGCGATATGCTGAGCCTGCATGTGATCCAGGCGCCGCGGAGCGGAACCCTGTCGCTGTACGGAATGACTGTGCAGTACGTGCCGGGCACCCGGGCACATTCGCAATTGGAAACGTTCAGCTTCGATCTGCAAGATCGGCACGGCAAAGCTACCCCGGTCGTCACCGTCATCGCCGCGGGCGACGGATCGCGGACGGTGACGGGAGCCGCGTCCGGCCATACCAACGTCTCGCTCGGCAACGGCAACGATGTCGTTACGCTCGCAGGCAGTGACAATGCCGTGACCCTCGGCAGCGGCTTCGACGTCGTCAACGGCGGCCGGGACGACGCCATCAACCTTGCAGGCAACGCCACGCTGGCCATCCACGGCACCGACGAGATGGTGTTCGCGGGAAAAGGCAATGTCACCATCAAGGATTTTTCCACCGGGCTGCGGCTTGACATCGGGCCGGCATCCGGACACGACGTGATGACGGGTTTTCTGTCCGACCCGTCGGCGGTGATCGGTCTTGCTGGCGGCGTGGGTGAATACACGGATACCGCCGCGGTGTTGTCCGCTTTGAAGGATGACGGTCACAGCGGAACCCTGTTGCCGCTTGGCGGCAACGGCTGGCTTGACCTCGTTGGGGTTGCACCGTCGCAGCTCCACGATGCGAATTTTCAAATCGGCTGACGATCGCTCCGCGCGTCGGCATGCCGGAGCCGGAGGGCGGGATTTTGCTTTTTCTTTGGTGAGAGATCGACTGATCCCGCCAGCCGCGTCAAATGACGGAGTACCTCTGGTCGCCTGAAGCCGCAGGACCTTAACTGAAAGAGCCACCACCAACCGGGGGAGCAGAGAATGACCGATAGTCAATGGGAACTGCCGGGCGTTTTGCTGATGTCGAGTATCGTTTATTTTGCTCTATGGCATTTCCTGTCCCAATTGCTGGGCTGACAGCGAGGCTTCGGCGTGGCGGGACCCAGCCTGTTGCGCCTCCCGCCTGCGGAATTCCTCAATCGTCACCGGCGGCACGCTGCTGCTCGGCCATGTCCTCGCCCGGGATGTTGATGCCGCCGCCGCGCCGGGCCGCCAGCGCGCCCGGGGTCGCGTCGCTCGCCACCACCGTGCGTCCATACGCCGCGATCGGCGGAATCGCATCGCGCTCCAGCGGGCGCATCCACTGCTTTCGCCGCAGCGCCGCCTCGACATACGGCGCCAGTTCCGCCTGCTTGCGGGCGTCGCGCGCGGCCTGATCGGCCTTCAGCACCGGCATCACCTCGGCGGCAAACAGTTCCAGAGATGCAATAATATCGGCGTGGGTATTGCGCCCGGCCTGCTGCACGAAGATCACCTGGTCAACGCCGGCGTCCTGGTATTGCCGCAGCCGATCAATCAGTTGCGCGGGCGTGCCGATGCCGTTGCCGACGGCGGGGGGCAGGCGGTCGCGCGCGCGCTCGAACCGTTCCCACACGTTGGTCACGCCCGGGGTGTGCTCGCCATAGACGTAATGATGGCCCAGCGCGTAGCCGAAGAACTGGAAGCCGTCCTGGCCGCGCCGGATCGCCTCGGCCTCGTCATGGTGCACGGAAAACCCTGTCGCCATCGCGATATTCGCGTTCACCGCGTGGCCGAGCGGCACGCAGGCGTCCGATTTGATGATGTCGTAGTAGTCGCCGGCCCATTTCGCCGCCTCGGCCGGATCGACGAAGGCGAAGGCCAGCGCGCCGACGCCGTTGCGGGCGGCGACGTGGATCGTCTCGCGGTTCGAGCAGGCGAGCCACAGCGGCGGGTGCGGCTTCTGCACCGGCTTGGGGATGACGTTGCGCGCGGGCATTGAAAAGAAGTCGCCCTTGAAACCGGGATAGGGCGACATCGCCATCATGTTGGCGGTCTGCTCGGTCGCCTCGGCCCACATCAGCTTCTTGTGCTCGGGATTGACGTTGAAGCCTTCAAGTTCCGCGCGCGAGGCCGACGACCCGGTGCCCCACTCGCAGCGGCCGGAGGACACAAGGTCCAGCATGGCGATCCGTTCCGCCACGCGTGCGGGCGGATTGTACGGGGGCGGCGACAGCACGACGGCGTGGCCGACGTGAATCCGCTTCGTGCGCGCCGCCGCCGCGGCCAGGAACACCTCGGGCGCGGAGTTGTGCGCATACTCCTCCAGGAAATGGTGTTCATTCGCCCAGACGCAGTCGAAGCCCAGCCGATCGGCTGCCTCCACCTCGGCCAGGGCGTCCTGCACCAGGCGGTGCTCGGACTCCGCGCTCCACGGGCGTGGCAGTTGCAGTTCGTAGATCAGGCCGAATCTCATGCGTTCATCTCCTGCGCCTGTGCCTCTACCGACCAGTAGCGGAAGCCGATCGGCCGGTAAAGCAACGCTGGCGTGTCTTCGCTTAAGCCGGCGGACGCGACACCAGCACCGGCTTCTCAACGTAACGATCCGGGAACAGCCGCTGCAGCGCGCGCAGCTTCGGCAGGTCGTTCCAGGCGATATAAGGATTGTCCGGGTGGTGGAACAGATAGTCCTGATGATACGCCTCGGCCGGATAGAAGCCGTTCAGCGCGCTGACCTGCGTCGCAATCGGCCGGCTGAAGGCATGCGCCTGGTCCAGCTGCGCGATATAGGCGCGCGCCACCTGCGCCTGTTCCGGCGACGTTGCAAAAATCTCCGAGCGGTACTGCGTGCCCACGTCCGGCCCCTGGCGGTTCACCTCGGTCGGGTCCAGCACGACCGAGAAGTAGATGCGCAGGATCTCGCCATAGGAAATCCGCGCCGGATCATAGGTGACGCGCACGGACTCGGCGTGGCCCGTGGTGCCGGTGCTGACCGTCTCATAATCCGCGGTCGCCTTCGCGCCGCCGGCATAGCCGGAGACGGCGTCCTCCACGCCGCGGACGTGCTGGAACACGCCCTGCACGCCCCAGAAGCAGCCACCCGCCAGCACCACGCTCTGCAGCCCATGCGGCTGGGCCGCGTGCAGGGCCGGGGGCGGCAGCAGCCGCGGCTGTTCCTCGGCGCGGGACACGGACAGCGGTAGCAGGCCGATCGCCAGAGCCGCGGCGCCGCTGGCCAGCAGGCAGGACCGTAACAAGGTATTGCGCATGGGTGGGAATCTCCGGTCTGAAGGATCAGGCGACAGCGGGGCGGAACGTCAGCACGGCGCCGTTCATGCAATAGCGCAGCCCGGTCGGCTGCGGCCCGTCGTCGAACACGTGGCCGAGGTGGCCGCCGCAGCGGTGGCAATGCACTTCGGTCCGCAGCATCATCAGGCTGCGATCCGCCGACGTGTCCACGGCGCCATTCAGCGGCTGCCAGAAGCTCGGCCATCCGGTGCCGCTGTCATACTTGGTGTCGGATGAAAACAGCGGGTTGGCGCAGCCCGCGCAGTCATAGCGGCCGTGCCGCGTTTCATGGTCGAGCGGGCTGGAGAACGGCGGTTCGGTCGCCTGCTGGCGCAGGATGGCATACTGTATCGGCGTCAGCAGGCGGCGCCATTCGGCGTCGGTCCTCACGATCGCGAAATGCTCCGCCGCGCGCGCCCGGCCGCCGCGGAGTGCGCCCAGCAGCGCCATCAGGGAACCGCCGGCCAGCAGACCTCTGCGCGTTGTCATGTGTTGTCCTCCATATGGTTCGGCGGGGATGCCGCCGAGGGTTACATGGGCTTTCGTGCCGTATCGGCAATATCACCCCAGCCGGGCGGCGCCAATGATCCGCCCGTCCGGCGCCGCCAGCAGCACCGCGAACCGCTCGCCCGCTGGCACCGGCCGCTGCAGCCGCAGTGTCCCGCCGGTCCACTGTCCGACCGCCTGGATCGAGCGCACGATATTCGATTCCAGCAGGCGCCGCCCGCTGTTCTCGCCACGGCCGATCGGCGTGTCGTGCTGGGGGTCGAAGCCGATCAGCAGGATGGTGGCGGAGCCGGTGCCGGCGCCGACGTCGATCGCCAGGGTGTCGCCGTGGCGGTCGAGGCGCAGCGGCGCGGCGGTGGCCTGACCCGCCTCGGCCTGCCGGATGGCCGCCGCCGCCGCGGCGCGGTCGGAGCCGACGACGCTGTAGGTGCCGTCCACAACCATCTGCGGCGTATAGACCGTGTGATCCGCGAGACGCGCGGCGTAGGCGCGCTGCCGCTCGGTGGCCGCGGGGAAGGAGTATGGGTCGTGCCAGCCCAGGCCGTTCCAGTAGGTGACGTGGAACGCCAGCGGCAGCACGTCGGGCCGCGTCCGCGCCAGTTCCGTCAGCAACGTGTCGGCGGGTGGGCAGGAGGAGCAGCCTTGCGAGGTGAACAGCTCGACCACGACCGGCCGGGACGGCGCTACCGCCGGGCGCTGCGCGGCGGCGTGCGCCACCGGCGCCAGGGCGAGGCTCAGGACGAGATGGATCAGGCGCGGGCGCATTGGGATTTTCCATTCGGTTTCATTGGTAGCTTTCGCATGGTGGCCGGGACAGGCCCGGTACGTATCAGGACAGGCGGACTGGCGGAGCAAGGTCGTCGCCCTCTCGTCATGGCCGGAACATGCCGCATGTGTATCAGGATAAGTGAACTTCCGGCGCAAGGGCTTCTCCCTCACCGTCACGGCCGGGCGTGTCCCGGCCATCCACCCCCCACCGTCGCAGCGCGGATGGCCGGGACACGCCCGGCCATGACGGTGAGGCAACGGACCGGGCCGCCCGCCTAGTGGCCCATGTTGTCGTGGCCCATGTTGTCGTGGCCCATGTTGTCGTGGCCCATCGCCGTGCCGCCGGTCTTGCCGGTGTTGTGCGCCATGCCCGACATCGCCCCGGTTTCGTGCGCCATGCCGTGCGACATGGCCGAACCCTGGTGCGGCGCCATGGCGCCGGACTCCATGCCCTTGCCGTTGCTCATCTGATCGGCGGCGAAAGCGGCGGGGGCACCGAGGGCGAAAGCCAGGGCCGCCGCGGCGACGGAAAAAGCACGAATGCGCATAGATCGTTTCTCCACAGGTTCGGACGCGACGGCCCATGCCGCCCGTCATCCCCCTGTTCGCTGCAACCGCCGCCGCGGTTACACCCCTGCCGCCCGCAACGCCCGGCCGCTCAGCAGGCGGTTGGCCAGCACCACCAGGGTCACGGCAACGGCATGCACCACAAGATCGGTGGCGGCGGCATCATACGGGTGGAAGAAATTCAGCAGCGTGGCGGCGGCCGCGGCGGCGGCCAGGCCGCCGGTCACCGCCGTCAGGTTCGGCCGCAGCGGGTAGCCGCGCCGCAGCATCGCCACCAACAGGATCGACAGCGGCACCGAGACGCCGACGATGAAGACCAGGCAATCCCGCGCTTCACCCATACTGGCCGCATGGGTCCCCGGCACCAGCCAGGTGCGCAGGCAGCCCAGGCCGCTGGCGCCGATCCACAGCAGCAGGCCGGGCAGGGGCAGCAGCGCCCAGGTTGGCCGGCGGTCGGGCAGGCTGGTCTGGAAGGCGGCGACGGCGGCCAGGATCGCGGTCAGGATCGAGCCCGCCACCGCCAGTCCCATGTCCGGCGCGGCCGTCAGCCGGCGCACCATGGCGCCGACATCGGCGAAGCCGGCCAGCGCCGCCGCCAGCGCCGCCACGGCGCCGAGCCACAGCAGCGCGCGCAGCCACGGCGAGGCCAGCCGCCGCACCGGCCGCAGGTCGCGGGCCAGGGCCTGGATCAGCGCGTCGGGCGAGGCGGCATGGTCAGGCACCGGTGCCTCCCAATCGCTCGCGCAGCGTCTTCAGGGCGCGGTGCAGGTTCACCTTCAGCGCGCCCGTGCTGCGCCCGGTGACGGCGGCGGCCTCCGCCAGCGAGCGCTCCCGCAGGGCCAGTTCCTCGATCGCCTGGCGCTGTCCGTCCGGCAGCGCCGCCACGGCCGCGCGCAGGTCGTCCGCGCCGTCGGCCCGCTCCAGGGCCTGGGCCGCGGTGGTGGCGGGGTCGGGGTGGGTTTCATAGGCAAGCGGGGCGTGCACCTCCCGCACCGCCTGCCGGCCGTGTGCCCGCAGCGCGTCGATCGCCCGGCGCTGCGCGATGGCCCGCAGCCAGGGCAGGAAGGGCCGGGCCGGATCGTAGGTGTGCCGGACACGATGCACGGTAAGGAGTACGTCCTGGATCACGTCGTCAACCCGGTCCGCCGGCACGCCTCGGCCGCGCGCCATCGACCCGACCAGCGGCAGGCAAAGGCGCAGCAGGCGCTGGTAGGCAGCGGCATCGCCGTCCTGCGCCGCCGCCATCAGGGCCGCGAGCCGCGCCTCGGACTCCGCTGCTCCGCCGCCCGGCCTTGCGTCTGCCGCCATCCGCCTCCCCCTGGCACGGAGGCGGACGATAGCGCATCCCGGCGTCGGGCGGCACCCCGCCGCAGCGGTTATGATCCGCTGAACCAGTTGTAGCCCTGGTCCTCCCAGTAGCCGCCGGGGTAGTCGTTGGTGACGGTGATCGCGGCGATATACTTCGGGTTCTTGAACCCCAGCTTGGTCGGCACCCGCAGCTTCAGCGGCGCGCCGTATTTCGGCGGCAGCGGCGAGTCGCCGTAGTCCAGCGCCAGGATGGTCTGCGGGTGCAGCGCGGTCGCCATGTCGATGCTGGTGTGGTAGTCGTCGAAGCAGTGGAAATCGACATAGCGCGCCCGGGTGTCGGCGCCGATGCGCTGCAGGAACATGCGGAACGGCACGCCGCTCCACTGGCCGATGGCGCTCCAGCCCTCGACGCAGACGTGCCGGGTGATCTGGCTTGCCTGCGGCAGGGTGCGAAGCTGCGCCAGCGACCACGGGCGCTTGTCGGCGACCAGGCCGGACAGGCGCAGCCGCCAGGCGTCGGCGTCCACGGTGCGGACTTCGGATTCCGGGTAGTAGGCGTTGAACGGGAACGGCTTTGTGATCGCGCTGGCCTTGTAGGTCGGCGCCAGCTTGTTCGGGTCGAACAGCGCCGCCTGCACCCGGTCATTCCAGCGCGACATCGCCCACAGCACGCGGTCCACGGCGTCGCCCTGGGACAGGTCGCAGCCGGTCAGCAGCGTCAGCGCGCCGAGCGACAGGCCCTGGCGCAGGAACAGGCGGCGCTCGACCCGGGCGAGCGCGGGCTTGTGGTCCGCCAGGCGAGGGAACAGGCGGCTCATGGGCGGACTCCAATGCCATGCGCAAGCGGCGCGGCGCGGCCGGTGATCATGGACAGCAGCGTCCGGGGCACCAAAGCGACCAGGACGAGGTGGACGACGACGAAGCCGACGATGCCGGACATGGCCAGGAAGTGCACCACCCGCGCCGTGTCGTAGCCGCCGAGCAGGGCGGTCAGCGGCGCGAACTGCACCGGCTTCCAGATCGACAGGCCGGACAGCACCGCGGCGGCGCCGAGCAGCAGCACGACGACATACAGTAGCTTCTGCACCGCGTTGTAGCGGCCGGCGTCATGATGCAGCCGGAACGCCAGCGCGGCGGTGAAGTCCCGCCAGACCTGGCGCGGCGTCAGCGGCAGCAGCGTGCGGCGCAGGTAGCCCGTGGCCAGGCCGTAGACCAGGTAGAACAGCCCGTTGGCCACCAGCAGCCACATCGCCGCGAAGTGCCAGGCGATGCCGCCGGCGAGCCAGCCACCGAGCGTGGCCCACGGCGGGAAGGTAAAGGGGAAAATCGGCGAGGCATTGTAGATCTGCCATCCGCTGAGGATCATGCAGGTCATGGCGAAGGCGTTCACCCAGTGGGCGATGCGCACCGGCAGCGGCCGGCGGTTGGTGGCGCGT
>NZ_NHRY01000089.1 GCF_002937115.1 Rhodopila globiformis
GGACTGATCCAGGCCGGCATCGCCCGGATTTTACGCGACGTCGGGCAATCGACCTTCATCGCGGCGATCTGGGGAAAAATCGGCACCGCTGCGTCAGGCACAAGCGGATCGTCAGCGCCGCTCGCCGACAAAGCCGCGTAGCTCACCCAGATCCGCCCTCATCGTTCCGGTCACGTGGCGCCAATCCGGCGCCACGCAGAAGAAATGTCGCCTGGAAACTACAGTTACTCGAATTGCTCCTCCTTTATCGCAGCGAGCCGGGAACTACCTCCGCCCTTGACTGTCGGCAGGCGCGGGTCGTGCGCATCCTCCAACGACCGTTCCTCCATGGAAGTCGTGGGCGCCGTGTTCCTCTATCAGGTATCATGATAAGCCATTGATCCATAAACACTATCCATTCAAACAGGCTCTCACCGATGGGAGGCCACCGGCGCTTGGAGGTGGGCGACTCACCGGCAACGCTGATCTTTGCGGCCGCACCGCATTTTTCAACGCAGAGATCGCAAAGCGGGGCGCAGAGTACGCAGAGAAGAATATGTTGCGGCCCGATGCCGATCGGCGTGGCCCTGCGGCGGGCGCGGGCCTTGCGCTGAGGACATTGCAGGCCGGCGCAACCGGTTCCTGACAGGCACAACCGTAACGCGGAAGTGTCGGGTCGGGCGATAAGAAGTCCCGGCGGAATGCTGCTCCCGGCGCGGGATCAGGCGTGTGCCGTGGCAGCCGCGCCGACATGCCCAATGCCGATTTCCACGATGCCAGCGGAGGCCAGCTGGCTGAAGGGGATGCCGGATGGCTGGTCGAAGCCCCACGGGTTGTCCAGATAGACGTCGCCGGTGGCCCGGTCGACGTGGTCAAACATGTAGGCGTGGTTGCCGACCAGCCCGTAGCCGAGGTTGCTGCTGGCGGTGTCGAACACCATCAGGTCGCCCGCAGCGACGTCACCGACCAGCGTGGCGAGCGGCATCTGGTCCGGGAGGGTGAATTGCGCCTGCTGCCCGGTCAGCGATTCCATCGCCAGCCACGGCCAACCGCCGTTGCCGATGGCGCCGTAGTTGGCGGTGATGTCGCTGCTGCCGCCAATCAGGTTGGCATAGCCTTCCTCCAGCACCTGGGCCCAGATTTCGTGCTGCCCGCCCTGCGTGCAGGGATTGCAGGACTGATCGCCGTCGACGCCCCCGGGCAGGAACTTGCTGTTGTCCACGGTGACACTGACCGGCATGAACGCGGTCGTGCTGGCGGTGACGTTGCCGCCGGTGCGGGCGTCCTTGTAGAAAGTGACCGCCTCGGTCGTTCCGCTCAGCTGACGGATCATTCCGCTGATGAAGGACGGTTTCTGCATCGCGATCTCGCCGATAGACGACAGCAGGTAGCAGTCGCCGATGCCGCCCTGGTTGATGTCATGGACGCTGATCGCGCTGGCGTCGCCGGACTCAAGTAAATACGGCACATCGGTGATCGGCCCCGCCTGGGCCGCCGCTTTTGCCATGGCCGCGGCGGCGAGCAGACCTATGGGATCAGCGCTCGCCACACCCGCCCCGTCGAGGCCCGTATCGTCGTGCGTATCGGCAAGATTGGACGTCATCACCATAACCTTTTCTGGGAGCAGTGACGACGTTATGGTCAAAGAATATCAGTGTATGCTTTACACAGGATGTTGAGGTGTCAAAATCTTTCGGCTTTGTGATTGAGTGTGAAACGCATCGTCATGAACTGCCGCCGTTACGACAATTCTTGTATCCTGCCGGTCAACTATGGATCGGTCCGAAGCCGCAATCCTACGTTCCGTTACCGGAAAGCGGAGTCCGGCCGCCCGGGACCGGTGGCGGCGCGTTCGCGCCGTTTCACTGGCCCGGCCGGATCCTACGGGATGGATACATCTCGAAAACAACCGCAAGATCAGGGACTTGCCAGGCAGCCCGCGGCCCGGCACGTTCCCCCTTCGTCATCGCCGCGGCAGATCGTTTCCGACATCTGCGCATGCGGCCGGGCCGGATCACCGCACGATTCGGCCAGGTTGATTCTATTCCATTATGCGAACGGAACGTGCACCCAGCCCTGCATCAGCACGCGGGCGCTGCGGCTCATGATCGCCTTGCTGACCGTCCACGCGCCGTCCACCAGCCGCGCCTGCGAGCCGACGCGCAAGGTCCCCGACGGATGCCCGAAGCACACGGTCTCGCGCTCGCCGCCGCCCGCGGCCAGGTTGACCAGCGTGCCGGGCACCGCCGCCGCCGTGGCGATGGCGACCGAGGCGGTGCCCATCATGGCATGGTGCAGCTTGCCCATCGACATCGCCCGCACCAGCAGGTCAACGTCACTGGCGCCGATCCGCTTGCCGCTGGAGGCCGTGTACTCCTTCGGCCCGGCGACGAAGGCGACCTTGGGCGTGTGCTGGCGCGCGGCGGCGTCCTCGATCCGGCTGATCAGGCCCATCTTCAGTGCGCCGTGCGCGCGGATCGTCTCGAAGCGGGCCAGCGCCGCGGGGTCGCCGTTGATGTCGTCCTGCAGTTCGGCGCCGGTGTAGCCCAGCGCGGACGCCTCCAGGAAGATCGTCGGGATGCCGGCGTTGATCAGCGTCGCCTTGAACGTGCCGACGCCCGGCACCTCCAGCGTGTCCACCAGCCGGCCGGTGGGGAACATCGAGCCGCCGTCGCCTTCCTCGGCCGGATCGAGGAATTCCAGCCGCACCTCGGCGGCGGGGAAGGTCACACCGTCGAGCTCGAAGTCGCCGGTTTCCTGGACCTCGCCGCCCGTCATCGGCACGTGGGCGATAATGGTCTTGCCGATATTGGCCTGCCAGATGCGCACCACGGCGATGCCGTCATGTGGCACGCGGGCGGCATCGACCAACCCGTTGCGGATCGCGAAGGGGCCGACCGCGGCCGAGAGGTTGCCGCAGTTGCCGCTCCAGTCCACGAACGGCTTGTCGATCGAGACCTGGCCGAACAAATAGTCCACGTCGTGATCGGCCTTGCCGCTGCGGCTGAGGATGACGGTCTTGGAGGTGCTGGAGGTGGCGCCGCCCATGCCGTCGATCTGCTTGCCGTAGGGATCGGGGCTGCCGATGACGCGCAGCAGCAGGCGGTCACGCGCCGGGCCGGGGACGCGCGCGGCCTGGGGCAAGTCGTCGCGGGCGAAGAAAACGCCCTTGCTGGTGCCGCCGCGCATGTAGGTGGCGGGAACCTTGATCTGGGGAGCGTGGGCCATCGGGGCCTCCTTGCTGCTGACAAATGCCCCGGTGAGTCGGCCGGGTCTGACGAATGAACGGCACTGCCTCTATCCGCGCCCGCGCCGGAGCACAACCGGGGCGGATTGGCCATCTGCCATGGGGCAATCGCATCCGGTGATCGTGGCGGGGCGTGCATGAACCGGCAGGATGTCGCTTTGGCGGAAACGGCAGCCGGCGTGGCGCCGCCACAATCAATACGCAGGGACCGCGGAGGCCTGCGCTTCGTTCTGGTTCATGTGACATTCCGGCCGGGCCGTGCGATAAGGGAGCATGAGCAACACCCTCTATGACCAGGATTTTTTCGCCTGGGCCAATGAGCAGGCCCGGTTGCTGCGCGCTGGCAGACTGTCCGAAGCCGACATTGAGCATATCGCCGAGGAAATCGAGAGCATGGGCAGGGCCGAAAAGCGCGAGCTGGTCAATCGCCTGATCGTGCTGCTGCAGCATCTGTTGAAATGGCAGTTCCAACCGGGCCACCGTGGATCGAGTTGGGAAGCAACGATCTCGGTCCAGCGCCATGCGTTGGAGCGGCACCTCGACGATAACCCAAGCCTGAAAAGCGCCCTTCCGGTGGCAATCGAACAGGCATACCGCGATGCTGTCATCGAAGCCGCAGGCGAAACCGGGTTGCCGAGGAAGACTTTTCCAGTTTCCTGCCCGTGGACGTTCGATCAGATCATGAACGAGGCGTTCTGGCCCGGACACCGGTAGGCGGCCGTGACCGAGAGGCTGATGCAAACGCTTACTATGTTTTCGACGTATCACGGTACTCCACGAAGAACGTTTGATCGACAACGTATATTGTCTGCGTAATCACCCCTATTTGCAGTTCTTTGAGCAATTCTATCAAAGCGTCTATGTCGACCAACTCCACGCGGGATGCTCTTTCCCTGCCTGCTTCCCGCCTTGCCTCGACGCTGAATGTGCTGGTTGTCAGAAATATTCCTCTGTCGGCGCGACCTTGCATGGCGCCCCGGAAATCGCGAATATACGAAGGCGATACGGGGCTTGAATACCGTTTGCACTGAAATGCCACACGGTCGGTCAGTCTTCGACATTACGATGATATAGAAATTCTTTCAATATCGTCTTGAACCGTGACCGAAATCCCGAACCTTGGAGCCTCAATGCTGTCCCGACAGAGGTAAAACAGCGGACGGGCGGCCAAGGATGGCCGGCACGAGGCCGGCCATGACACGGGAGCGATTGGTCCCTTTAAGTTAGTGCCTATTCGGGCGAGCCGGGCCATGACGTCGAGGTTACAGGCGTTGCCATTCGAGCGCCCCTGGACGTTTGTGCCCCGCCTCCGCCCCGGCCGACGAAGGCCGCCCCGTGACGAGGAAGCGGGGTTACGACGCGATCAACCAGCCGCCCGCCCCGGCGCCGCCTCCGCTTCCAGGAAGTCCTGCGCAAACCGCTGCAGCACGCCGCCGGCTTCGTAGATCGAGACTTCCTCGGCGGTATCCAATCGGCAGGTCACCGGCACCTCCACCGTGGAACCATCCCGCCGGTGCACCACCAGCGTCAGGTCCGCCCGCGGCTTCCGCTCACCGACAACGTCATACGTCTCCGTCCCATCCAGCCCCAGCGTCAACCGGTTGACGCCCGGCTTGAACTCCAGCGGCAGCACGCCCATGCCGATGAGGTTGGTGCGGTGGATACGTTCAAAGCCCTCGGCGACAATCGCCTCCACGCCCGCCAGACGCACGCCCTTGGCCGCCCAGTCGCGCGAGGAGCCCTGGCCGTAGTCCGCACCGGCCACGATGATCAGCGGCTGCTTGCGGTCCATGTAAGTCTCGATCGCTTCCCACATGCGCATCACCGTGCCCTCCGGCTCGACCCGCGCCAGCGAACCGCGCTTCGCGGTCCCGTCCGCAGCCCGCACCATCTCGTTCAGCAGGGTCGGGTTGGCGAAGGTAGCGCGCTGCGCCGTCAGGTGGTCGCCGCGGTGGGTGGCGTAGGAGTTGAAGTCCTCCTCCGGCAGGCCCATCTTCGCCAGGTATTCCCCGGCGGCGCTGTTGGGCAGGATCGCGTTGGACGGCGACAAATGGTCAGTGGTGATGTTGTCGCCCAGCACCGCCAGAGGCCGCATGCCGCGCAGCGTGCGCTCGCCGGCGAGCGCGCCTTCCCAGTAGGGCGGGCGGCGGATGTAGGTGCTCTGCGGCCGCCAGTCATACAGCGGGCTGACCACTTGGCGCGCGCCGCGGTTGCCGAACATCGGCGCATAGACTTTCCGAAATTGCTCCGGCTTCACTGCCGCCGCGACCGCCGCATCGATCTCCGCGTCACTCGGCCAGATGTCCTTCAGGCGGATTTCCTGGCCGTCCGGGCCGACACCCAGCACATCCTGCTCGATGTCGAAGCGGATGGTGCCGGCGATGGCATAGGCCACCACCAGCGGCGGCGAGGCGAGGAAGGCCTGCTTGGCATACGGATGGATACGACCGTCGAAGTTGCGGTTCCCAGACAGCACGGCGGTGGCGTACAGGTCGCGGTCGATGATCTCCTGCTGGATCTTCGGGTCCAGCGCGCCGGACATGCCGTTGCAGGTGGTGCAGGCGAAGGCGACGATGCCGAAGCCCAGCTTTTCCAGGTCCGCGGTCAGCCCGGCCTCGTCCAGGTACAGCGCCACCGCCTTCGACCCCGGCGCCAGCGACGACTTCACCCACGGCTTGCGCGTCAGCCCCGCCCGGTTGGCGTTGCGCGCCAGCAGGCCGGCGGCGATGACGTTGCGCGGGTTGGAGGTGTTGGTGCAGCTGGTGATGGCGGCGATGATCACCGCGCCGTCCGGCATCAGCCCCGGCTGTTCCGTCCAGGCACCGGCAATCCCGCGCGCGGCCAGCTCGGAGACCGGCAGGCGGCGGTGCGGGTTGGACGGGCCGGCCAGCGTGCGCACCACGCTGGACAGGTCGAAGCGCAGCACCCGCTCATACTGCGCGTTCGCCAGCGTGTCGGACCACAGGCCGGCGGTGCGGGCGTAGGTCTCCACCAGCTTCACCTGCGCGTCCTCGCGCCCGGTCAACCGCAGGTAGTCGATGGTCTGCTGGTCGATCGAGAACATCGCCGCGGTCGCACCATACTCCGGCGCCATGTTGGAGATCGTCGCGCGGTCCCCCAGCGTCAGGCTGGCGGCGCCTGCGCCGTAGAACTCCAGGTAGGCGCCGACGACCCGTTCCTTGCGCAGGAATTCGGTCAGCGTCAGCACGATGTCGGTGGCGGTGATGCCGGGCTGGCGGCGGCCGGTCAGCTCGACGCCGACGATGTCGGGCAGGCGCATCCACGAGGCGCGGCCGAGCATGACGTTCTCGGCCTCCAGCCCGCCGACGCCGATGGCGATCACGCCCAGCGCGTCGACGTGCGGGGTATGGCTGTCGGTGCCGACCAGGGTGTCGGGGAAGGCGACGCCGTCGAGGGCGTGGATGACCGGGGACATCCGCTCCAGGTTGATCTGGTGCATGATGCCGTTGCCGGGCGGCACGACATCGACGTTCTCGAACGCCTGCTTGGTCCAGTCGATGAAGTGGAAGCGGTCCTCGTTGCGGCGGTCCTCGATGGCGCGGTTGCGGGCGAACGCGTCCTTCTCGAAGCCGCCGTGCTCCACCGCCAGCGAGTGGTCGACGATCAGCTGCACCGGCACCACCGGGTTGACCTTGGCCGGATCGCCGCCCTTGTCGGCGATCGCGTCGCGCAGGCCGGCCAGGTCCACCAGTGCGGTCTGGCCGAGGATGTCGTGGCAGACGACGCGGGCGGGATACCACGGGAAGTCCAGGTCGCGCTTGCGCTCGATCAGCTGCGTCAGCGCGCCGGCCAGCAGCGCGGGGTCGCAGCGGCGCACCAGGTTCTCGGCCAGCACGCGGGACGTGTAAGGCAGGCGGTCGTAGCTGCCGGGGGCGATCGCCTCGACGGCGGCGCGGGCGTCGAAATAGTCCAGCGCGGTGCCGGGAAGCGGCTTGCGGTATTGAATGGTCATGCTTGAGTGCCCTGTAGATTGTCGTGCGTGATCTGTCGCTCGATGTTGAGGCGGGAGGTGCGGATGTGGCGGCGCATCAGCATCTCGGCCAGTTCGCCGTCGCCGTCGGCGATGGCGTCCAGGATGTGGTGATGCTCGGCGTAGGCCTGCCGGGGACGGTGGGGCGAGGCCGAATACTGGATCCGGTACATGCGGGCCAGTTGGTACAGCTCGTCGCACAGCAGGCGGATCAGCATCCGGTTCCCGCTGCCCTGCACGATGCGGTAGTGGAAGTCATAGTCGCCTTCCTGCTGGTAGTAGCCGCGGCCGGCCTGGAAGGCCTCGTCGCGCTCGTGCGCCCGCAGCACGTCGCGCAGTTCCTCGACCTGCTCCGGCCGCAGGCGTTCGGCCGCCAGGCGGCAGGCCATGCCTTCCAGCGATTCGCGGATCTGGTACAGCTCGCCGAGTTCCTGCCGGCTGAGCGAGACGACGCGGGCGCCGGCATGCGGCACGCGCACCAGCAGCTTCTGGCCCTCCAGCCGGTGCAGCGCCTCGCGCAGCGGACCGCGGCTGATGCCATAGGCGCGGGCCAGTTCCGGCTCGGAGATCTTGCTGCCCGGGGCGATGTCACCTTTGACGATGGCGGACTGGATCTGCCGCAGGACGTGGTCCGAGAGCGTCTCGCCCGCGGCTGCGGCGTCCATTGGCTGTGTCAGATCCCTGGGCATAAGTGTTGACAATCCGAGCGCTGCCACGCGAAATTCGGGCCGGTTTAGACCGACTCAGCCGCATATTGTCAACAATAAAGCGAATCCCGCTCGGGAGCCGATCGTCTCTCCCCGTCATCTCCGGGCGCGTCCCTGCGGGATGCACACCGCTCGGGAACAACGGGGACATCAGGCGTTTGTTCGACGGCCGGGAGCGTTCCCGCGACGTCATGGCTCCGCTCGTCCGCGCAGGCGCTGCAGCAAGCCGCAGGCGGGTTGAGCCTGTTTGACTGCGGCGGCCCGCTACCGCACATCCCCCGACACCGGCGCCATGCCCCATTCCACTGCCAACTGACCATGCACCGCGGCCAAGCAGGTGGAGTACAGCATGTCTTCGCGGGACAGGTCCTCGCCCATCCGCGGCAGGCCTTCGCCCAGCGCGCCACCCCGGCCGCCCTTGCCCGCGCCCGCAGCGGCGCCGCCCGATGCCGCTCTCCCGGTCGATCCGCGGGCCGTAGCCGCCGAAGCTCAGGACCCGGAAGCCGTCCAGCCGCCCGGCAGCGTCGCCCAGTCGCCGGCCGCGGCGCTGGCGCGCAGCCAGGAGCGCACGCCCTCGGGATCGCGGAACACCGCGTCCACCCGGTAGCCGGCGCCGCCCAGCCGGCGGGCCTCGCGCATGCCGTCCTCGTCCGTGACATCATCGCCGATGAAGATCGGCAGTCGCCCGGCGAACGGCGCGCGCTGCATCAGCGCCGTCACCGCCCCGCCCTTGTCGGCGCCCACCGGCCGCACCTCCCACAGCATGTGCGCCGGATGCAACTGAAACGCCGGCGCGTCCGCCAGCAGCGCCGCCAGCGCGTCGCGGAACACCGCCCCGGCCTCCGGCGGCGCCAGGCGGTAGTGCAGCGCAAAGCCGCGCGCCTTGCGCTCCAGCAGCGCACCCGGATAAGCGGCAACCAGGCGTTCGGCGTCCTGCAGCCAGGCGTCCGGCGGCGCCGGCAGGTCGGGCCGCTCCACCGAGTCGCCCGGGCGGCGGCGTACCGCCCCGCCATGCTCGCCGGCCACCGCCCCCGGCGCATCGCCGAACAGCCGATCCACCGTCTCGATCGGCCGGCCGGTGATGATGGCCAGCGCGCCGCCGAGCGAATCACGCAGCGACGCAATCGCATCCGGCAGGCCCGGCGCCACCACCACCGCGTCCGGCGTCGGCGCCAGGTCGATCAGCGTCCCGTCCATGTCCAGCATCAGCGCGGCCCGGTGGAAGGGCGGCAGCGTGTCCATCGGATCAGGCGCAGCCGGCGACGCGGATGTCATAGATCGGGTTCTCCATCATCGACGCCGCCGGCTCCTTCTCCAGCAGCCAGCCGGCGAACGGCGGCGTATCCGGGTTCCTGTCGGTCACGTCGAGATAGGCCGCGGCGTCGCCCGGCTGGTCCGGCGGCCGCACCATGCATGCCTTCACCGCAATGGTCAGCGAGCCGAACGTCGCCGTCTGGCCCACCTTCACCGTCAGCGTCGTCGCCTGGGCGTTGACCTTGTCCAGCGCCTGCAGCTTCGCCGTCGTGGCCGGCAGCCAGATGTTGGGCCGGGTCAGCGGCGTCATGTCAGGGCCCGGCGGCGCGTCGGCCGTGGGCGGCTCCGCAGTCGGCGGGGCCTGCCCCGTGGACGGTGCCGCCTCGGGGGCCGGCGCCGTCGGCTGCGCCACCGGATAGTCCGGCTGTGCCACCGGATAGTCCGGCTGCGCCGTGGAATTGTCCGGCAGCTGCCCGGGCGGCGCATCGGCCACTGGTGGTGCGGCCGGCGCCGGCGGGGCCTGCGGCACCGGCGGGGCAAGCGGCGCCTGCGGCGCATAGGTCCGCGTTGGCGGCAGCGGCACCTGCACCGGGGCCTGGCCGCGATCCTCCCACTGCCGCTGCAGCGGCGGCTGCTGCCCGGGGGCGTATTGCCCAGGGTACTGCGCCGGGTACTGCGCCGGGTATTGCGCCGGATATTGCACCTGGGGCGGCTGCGCCTGGGCCGGCGCGGCCAGCACCGCGACCGCGGCGGCCAGTAGCAGGCGGCTCATCGGCCCGGCCGCTTCGGCGAGACCAGACCCGCCACGACATCCGCCAGGACCCGGCGCATCGCCTGTTCCTCCACGCCCATCAGCACGGCGTCCTCGAAAGCATCCTGCAGCACCTGCGCGACTTCCGCATAGTTCTCGGCCAGCACCTTCAGCTTCTCCCGGCAGCCGACGGCGTTGCCGTCGAGCCCGGGCCACTGCGCCGGTGCCGGCGGGATCACTTCGTCAACGGCGGCAACCCGCCGCCCTGCTGTCCACCTTTCTGGCCCTCCGCAGCCGGCTTGCCGCCGGAATCCTGGCCGCTCTTGGCGTTGTTCAGGGTGGTGACGCTGAAGATGAACTTGCCCAGCAACTGCTCCAGGCTGATCGAGGACTGGGTGACGGTGATGGTCTGCCCCGGCTTCAATGTCGCCTCGTCGCCGCCCGGCGACAGGTTGATGTACTTGCCGCCGAGCAGGCTCTCGCTGTCGATCTCGGCCCCGGTGTCCTTCGGCAGGTGGATGTCATCGTTCACCGACATCGCCACCTTCGCCACGAACGTCCTGGGGTCGATCGCCTCGGACGTCACGGTGCCGACCTTGACGCCGGCGATGCGCACGTCGCTGCCGAGCGTGAGGCCGTCGATATGGTCGAATTGCGCGTACAGCGTATAGCCGGAACCGACGCTGCGCCCGGAATGGGCGACGGCGTAGGCGAGAAAGCCGGCGGCCACGACCAGTACAGCCGCGCCGGTCACGATCTCCAGAGCGCCATGACGGGCCATGGCGCGGCTAGCTCGGGGTCCAGGCTTCATAGTCGCCCGTGGCGCGGGCGCGGTTTCCACCCTCGTAGTCATGCCCGGGCGGCCTGTACGCCAACGCCGTGCCGGTGAGGTTGGCGAGGTGCGGCTTCATCCACACCCGGTGCCCGGTGTCCGGCAGCGGCGCGTCCGTGGTGTAGTGCAGCCAGGCGTGCCATTCCGGCGGCACGGTGCTGGCTTCCGGCTGGCCCGCATAGATCACCCAGCGCCGCTGGCGCAGAGCCCCCGGCCGCAGGCGCCGTTCCTCGAAGTAGCGGTTCCTGAACGCGTCGGTGCCGATGAGGCGGCCCCTCAGCTTGGTGAATAGCCATGTGCCGATATTCATGTCGCGTCATATACGCAGAGCCCGTCCTTAGGTCCACCCACCCGGTGACAACAAGCGAGACTGTGCGCGGTCACCGGGGGGACGACGACACAACGAAGTTATCCCCAATATTTTGGGGTCGGATGACCGATGTCACACAAAATACGCTACCAGTCGGCGTCCTATCCTGGTTAGCTACCGGCCATGAAGACCCAACGGACCTCTCTCCATCGGACTTGGCAAGGCGTGCGGATGCGGCGGACCGAGGCGGCGCCCGATCCCGATGCCGCCCTGCGGCCGGTGACGCTGCCGGCGTCCTGGGACGATTCCGCCGCCGCCGCGCTGGCCGCGCTGGCTCCGGGCGAGGGCGCGGTGACGCTGGCTGCCGCGGCGCAGGCCTGGATCACCCCTGTCGCCGCCGACGCCGGTTCCCCCCTGGCCGATCGGCTGCACCGGCTGCTGCTGTTGCGGCGGGGGGCGCCGACCGAGGCGGTATGGCATTGCCGGGCCGGGGACGCGCCGGGCTTCGTGCTCAACCTGCCGGCGTTCCTGGACAGCGACGGCCAGTTCGACCTGGCGGATTTCGCGCTGGCGGTGGAAACCGCGGTGATCGCCCTGACCGCCGCGGCGCCGGATGCGCGCGACATCGACGTCGGTATGGCCGATCTCGCCGGCCTGCTGGCGCACCTGGGGATCGACTACGGGTCGGAGGCGGCGCGCGACGTCGCCCGCGGCCTGGCGGCGGTGCTGCGCGGCCGGGCGGATGCGGCCTCCGGGCGGCTGGCGCGGCCGGGCCATGCGCTGCGGCCGGCGGATTGCGACTGGCGGGCGCCGTCGGCGGACACGCCGGTGCG
>NZ_NHRY01000090.1 GCF_002937115.1 Rhodopila globiformis
CATCTCGGAAACGGTCCGCCGCGGCGTTTCCCTTTCGTCATGGCCCGGCTTGTCCGGGCCACCTGTCGCGGCACAAGTGCTGGAATAGGTGGCCCGGACAAGCCGGGCCATGACGATGGGGGAACGCAGCGGCGCCCAGGCAAGCACTTGATTTTACGGTCATTTCCGACTCGTTTCCAGGAGGTGTGCATTGCGTAGGGACGAGCCGGGCCATGACGATGAGGGAGCGCCGTCGCCCTGTCTCAATCGACCCGCGGTCTGCTGTAACTCCGGCCTGAATGCGCCTCCGGGCTCAGGACAACGAGCAACGGCCGGCGCCTACAGGCTCTGCCTCATGGCCGTCCGCAGCACGTCCACCTGGTCCTGGCATTCCCGGGCGCGCTGCTCATAGGCCCGCGCGGCGGCGTCCAGGCCGCCGCGGCGGGCGTCGTCCGTCATCTTGCCGATCAGCACCACGCGTTCCTCGATGATCCGCAGCGCGATGCGCAACGCCTCGTCAACGTTGCCTTCGCCCTGCGCCGCCAGCGTCTCCGCGGTATAGGCGTGGCCGACCTGGCAGCGGAACCGCAGCGGCGGCCAGCGCCGGACCCGCGACAGCACGCCGCCACAGGCCGGGCAGGACATCGCCACCGGATCGGCAAACCTCATCGTCGTCGCGGCATCCGCCGGCCGGCCCAGCGCGACCTCCACCTCCAGGCAGATATCCTCGGGCACCGCCGGCGCCGGGCCGGGCGCCTCGGCGATAAGCTTGAGCAGAAGCTCCGGCATATCCGCCAGCGGCGCGCGATAGTCCACGTCGCTGGCCGTCAGCGCCCCGCGCAGCATGTCGGCGGCCTCGGCATCCGCCGGGTTCTGCACGACGGTCACGCTGCCGCACCGCTTCATGTCGGCCAGCCGCGCCGCGCCGTCGTTCAGCATCCCGGTCAGGATGACGCCGATCGCCCGCGGCCCGTAGCTGACGCCGACGGACCGCAGCAGCGGATCGATCGCCGGGCGCGACATGTTCTCGCGCGGGCCGCGGCCCAGGCGGATGACATCGTCCAGCACCAGCGGGTGGTGATCGGCCGGCGCGACATAGGCGCAACCGCGCCGCGCCCTCTCGTCATCGCGCGCGGTCCGGACGGTGAAGGCGGCCCGGGCGTCGAGCACCTCGGCCAGCATGTTGTTGCCCCGGGCGCCGATATGAACGACGATGCACAGCGACGCCGCCAGATGGGCGGCAACGCGCCGGACAGTCGCCTGACGGCATCGACCGCGCCGAAGGATCCACCGATGGCGATAATGTCACGCTAGAGCAATATCGGCCTGACTGGAAATCGCGGAGCGATTTCAGGCCGATGAAATTGCTCGTGAAATTATGAGCTGGAGCGTTTCCAGTCAGGCTGAAAACGCTCTAGCCCATGGGACCTTTCTCCTACACGCTATAAGTCTGTATAGGTGGCGGCAGCGCAACCGGTTCCGTCCGCGGCCGAATCGGCCGTTGGACGCAACAACGGGAGACCTGCCGCGCCTGTTCGGTTTGGCGGACGTTGCCCAATCGTGTAAGGGAACAGTCTCGGCCGGCGGTGAGTTCGGAGGGTAAGATGGATATAGAAGCCGACCCGCCGGTGGTTGGAATCGGCGCTTCAGCCGGCGGGATCAACGCGCTTCAGGCGTTTTTCCAGGCCTTGCCCAACGCGCCGAACGCCGCCTTTGTCGTCGTGGTGTACCTCGACCCGGAATATCGCAGCGAACTTGCCAATATTCTCGCCAGCCGCACGGCCATGCCGGTGACCCAGGTCGAAGGCAGCGTGCGGCTGCAGAACAATCATGTCTATGTCATTGCGCCGAATTGCAGCCTCAACATTTCCGATCACATGATCACGGCCACGCCGTTCGAGGAAGCGCGCCGCCAGCGTGCGCCGATTGACCAGTTCTTCCGGTCGCTGGCGGCGCAGCGGAACGATGGGTTCGCCATCATCCTGACCGGCGCGGGCGCCGATGGCTCGGTCGGCGTCAAGGCCATCAAGGAAGCCGGCGGCATCGTCCTGGTGCAGGACCCGACCGAGGCGGAATACGCCTCGATGCCGCGCAGTGCGATCGCGACCCAGATGGCCGATTTCGTGCTGCCCCTTACGGGGCTGGCCCAGCGCCTGGTCGAACTGCTGGAGGTGCGCCGCCACGGCATGCCGGAGCAGATCCGCGAGAGCGACGAGGAGACGGTGCGGCGGATCCTGGCGCATATCCGCGTCAGGCTCGGCCACGACTTCAGCCAGTACAAGCGCGCGACCATCCTGCGGCGGATCGCCCGCCGGATGCAGGTCGCCCGCAAGGAGACGCTGGTCGATTACTACGCCTATCTGCGCGACAACGTCCAGGAAGCGCAGGCGCTGTTCGCCGATTTCCTGATTTCGGTCACCACCTTCTTCCGCGACGCGAAAGCGTACGAGGTGCTCGCCAGGGAGGTCATTCCCAGGCTGTTCAAGAAGGGAACCGGCGGCCCGATCCGCGTCTGGGTGCCCGGATGCGCCACCGGCGAGGAAGCCTACAGCATCGCCATCTTGCTGCTGGAGGAAGCGGCACGCCAGGACCTGCGGCCGGAAATGCAGGTTTTCGGCTCGGATCTCGACCCCGCAGCCCTGGCGATGGCGCGGGAAGGCCGGTTTCCCGCCACCATCGGGGCCGATGTCTCCGAGGATCGGCTGCGCCGGTTCTTCCAGCACGAGGGCGACCATTACCGCGTCCGCCGCGAACTGCGCGACGTGGTGCTGTTCGCCAGCCACAGCCTGCTGCGCGACCCGCCGTTCTCGCGACTGGACGTGATCTCGTGCCGCAACCTGCTGATCTATCTCGATCGCGAGTTGCAACAGCAGGTGGTCAATACGTTCCACTATGCGCTCAATCCGGGCGGCTTCCTGTTTCTTGGCGCCTCCGAGACGGCGGACCAGCCGTCCGGCCTGTTCCGCCCGCTGGACCGTGACGCGCGGATCTTCCATTCGATCGCCACGGCCAAGGAAACGCGGCCTGGACTGCCGGTCCTGCTCGGGCCACGTCAAGTGCCGGCCCAGGGTCCGGTCGCCCTGCGCGCCGCGGCGTCCGCCGGCACCGCCGGCGATGCCGCCCGGCATCGCCAGATGCTGGAGAAGATCGCGCCGCCCAGCATGCTGGTTGACGAATCGCATCATGTCGTCCACCTGTCCGAAACGGCCGGCCGCTTTCTCCAGCCAGCGGGCGGTCCGATGACGACCAATGCAATCGACATGGTCCGTCCGGAGCTTCGTTTCGACCTCCGAGCAGCCCTGCACCGTGCCTTCGAACGGGGCGAGACGACGCTCAGCCTGTCGATCCTGGTCCAGTTCAACGGCGCCCCGCATCGCGTCTATCTCCAGGTCAGGCCGGTCCGCGAGGGCGGCGACCCGGCCCACCATGCCCTAATACTGTTCATCGAAGGCGAGGCCGTCCGGCCGGACTCCGCCGAGGGCCTCGTCCGCAAGGCCGGGGCCGATCCCGCCAATGAAATCGTCCGGAAACTCCAGGAAGATCTGGATCTGGCGCAGTCGAAGCTGCGCGGCACGCGCGAGGAATTCGAGGGCGCCAACGAGGAACTGCGCGCCGCCAACGAAGAGCTGCAGTCGATCAACGAGGAATACCGCTCGACCTCCGAGGAGCTGGAGACCAGCAAGGAGGAGCTGCAATCGATCAACGAGGAGCTGCAAACGGTCAACAACGAGCTGAAGCTGAAGCTGGAGACCGTGTCGCGGGCGCACAGCGACCTGCAGAACCTGATGGCCGCCACCGACTTCGGCACGTTGTTCCTCGACCCATCGCTGCGCATCAAGCGCTTCACGCCGCGCCTGACTGAGCTGTTCAACGTCACCACGACCGACGAGGGACGGCCGATCACCGATTTCACCCACCAGCTCGACTACGACCTGCTGGCCGAGCATGCGCGCACCGTCCTGAACGACCTGACGCCGATAGAGCGCGAGGTGCAGAGCCGGAACGGCGGCTGGTTCCTGGTGCGGATCCGTCCCTATCGCACGGTTGACGACAAGATCGACGGCGTGGTGGTGACGTTCATCGACATCACCGACCGCCGCCGCATCGAACAGGCGCTGCGGGACAGCGAGACGCGGCTGCGGCAGGAGACGCGCCTGGTGGAGCTGTCGCGCGCGCCGATTTTCGTCTGGGATTTCGACGACGGCATCGTCCAGTGGAACCGCGGCAGCGAGGAGCTGTACGGCTTCACGCGGGAGGAAGCGGTCGGGCAGCGGAAGGACCTGATGCTCCGGACCAGCGTTCCCGGCTCGTCCTTCGACGCCATCCGGCAGTCGCTGCAGGAGACCGGCGCCTGGAGCGGCGAGGTCCTGCACCGCACCAAAAGCGGCCGGACGCTGACGATCGAGAGCCGGATCGAGCTGCTGGCGATGGGCGAGCGGCGCCTGGTGCTGGAGAGCACGCGTGACGTGACGGACCAAAATCGGTGGGAACAGCGGCGGCAATTGCTGCTGAGCGAGCTCAGCCACCGGGTCAGCAACACGCTGACCGTGGTGCAGTCGATGGCGCGCCAGACGCTGCGCACCGCACAGGACAATGCAGAGTTCGTCGATCTGTTCGAAGGCCGGCTGGCGGCCCTGGCGCGGTCGCACAAGCTGCTGGTCGAGGCGCACTGGGAAGGGGCCGAGCTGGACGCCCTGACGCGGAGCCAGTTGGAAGCCTATGTCACCGGCGATCCGCAGCGGCTTCGCATCGAGGGGCCGCCGGTGATGCTGCCGTCACAACTGGCGACGCCGTTCGGGCTCGTGCTGCACGAGCTTGCGACGAACGCGGCCAAGTATGGCGCGTTCTCGGTCGGGAGCGGGCAGGTGACCCTGGCCTGGACACTGGAGACCCGCGACGATCGTCCCTGGCTCCGGGTGCTGTGGCAGGAAGCCGGCGGGCCGCCGGTTACGCCGCCGACAAGGAAGGGTTTTGGCGGCACGCTGATCGAGCGCGGATTGCCGGGCGCGAGGGTGCGGCGTGACTTTGCCCACGAGGGTTTGACGTGCACAATAGAACTTGAGTTGGTCAGGGACGAAACGGATGGAGCAGACGATCGGGCCGAAGCAACCGTCTCAGGGAATGCGAATTCTGGTGGCTGACGATGAGATCATGATCGCCCTGAACCTGGAAGAGGGCCTGCGGGAAGCCGGCGCCGAGGTGTGGAGCGCCGTGACGGTCGCCTCGGCGCGGGAATGCGCCGAGGGCATTTCGCTGATCGGAGCCGTGCTGGATGTCCGGCTCGGCACCGAGGATACCGAGGAAATCGCCGATATCCTGTTCACGCGCGGCATCCCGTTCGTGTTCAACAGCGGGCACACGCTGCCGGACAGGATGCAGGCCAGGTATCGCGGCATCCGGGCCCTGACCAAGCCGCTCCGGCAGAGCCAGATTCTCTAAGCCCTGCTGGGTGCCTGCTCGGCCCGGCAGGACGCGCAGTCCTGAGTTCCGGCCTGGCATCTGGAGCGGGCCGCAGATGGGTTGGGACGGATCGACGGCGCACCGTCATTCTCATGGCCGGGCGTGTCCCTACGGGATGCACACATCTCGGAAACGACCGCAAAGTCAGGTAGCCGCCCGACGGTCGGGAACGACGCTGCATCGTCATCGCCCAGGGGCAGTCCGGTATGGGCATAAAAGTGGCGACGGCCGTTGCCACATCGTCATGGTCAGCGTAGGCCCGGCATCCACGCCTTCTGCCGGTATCAGCACCGCAAGGCGTGGATGGCGGCCCTGCGGCGGCCATGACGGCGGAACGGTTCGCCGCGCCCGGCCGCTAAAGTTAGCGCGTATGCGGACGAGCCGGGCCATGACGGTGAAGACAAGCCGCCTCTGTGTCCCAACCGATCCGCGGTCTGCTGTAGCGTCCCCCGGGGCATGTCCCGGCCATCCACCCTCCGCCGCCGAAGCGCAGATGGCTGGGACAAGCCCGGCCATGACGGTGGAAGAACGACCGCACCAACGACCGCGCCGTTGAAGCCAACCGGCGCGACTGGCACTGTCCGGTCGGCGGCCCGTCCCGTCGCTCGCCGAACCGGGCACGGCCGTCAGCGTGTCGATACCAGAAATCCTGGCAAGGAACGTCCGAATGTCCCAGCAACCCGCTCCCTCCATCGCCCGCATCGGCTTCATCGGCCTGGGCGTCATGGGCGAGCCCATGTGCGGCCACCTGGCCCGCCGGTCCGGCCTGCCCGTCCTGGCGCACGACCTACGCCCCGAGCCGCTGGAGCGGCTGGCCGGGCAGGGGGTGACCCCGGCGTCTCCCGAGCGCATCGCGGCGGACTGCGACCTGATCCTGCTGTCGCTGCCCGACGGCAAGGCGGTTGCTGCCGTGGTGGCGCAACTGGAGCCGCACCTGCGGCCCGGCCAGTGCGTCGTCGACACCTCCACCTCCTCGGTCGCGCTGACCCGGGATATCGGCCAGCGCCTGGCCGGGCAGGGGATCGACTACGCCGACGCGCCCGTCGCCCGCACCCGCGAGGCTGCCGCCCGCGGCGAACTCAGCATCATGGTCGGCGCGAGCGAGGCAACCTTCGCGCGCATCAGGCCGATCCTGGAGACGATGGGCACCGACGTGACCCATTGCGGTCCGGTTGGCTGCGGCCAGGTGGTGAAGATCCTCAACAACATGCTGGTGTTCCAGCACACCGCCGCCCTGGCCGAGGCGATCGCGCTGGCCCGCCGCAACGGCGTGCCGCCCGAGGTGCTGCTGCCGACGCTGGCAATGGGCTCGGGCGACAGCTTCGTGCTGCGCAACCACGGCATGAAGGCGATGCTGCCCGGCGTGTTCCCGGAGCGTGCGTTCTCCACCCGCTATGCGATGAAGGACCTGTCCTATGCGCTGGAGATGGCCGACACGGCCGGGCTGGACACGCCGGCGGCGAGGCTGGCGATGCAGCGGCTGAAGCAGGCCGAGGCGGCGGGCTACGGGGCGCAGTACCACCCCGTCGTGCTGAAGGTGATCGACCCGCAATAAGAACGGTCCCCGCCGCGTCGTGGCGCGATGGCCGGGCTTGACGAGGGCGGCGACCCGCGGGAGGTTGGCGGAGACGTTTCAAGGGATATCACACTGCATGAACATCGCGACCTCTCCCGCGGCGCTGGCCGGCGTTTCGGAATCAGAATGGCAGATTCGTTGCGACCTGGCGGCGCTGTACCGCCTGGTGGCGCATCACCGCTGGACCGATTTCATCTACACCCACATCAGCGCCCGGCTGCCGGGGCCGACGCATCATTTCCTGATCAACGAGTACGGGGTGAATTTCCACGAAATGCGCGCTTCGGACCTGGTGAAGATCGACCTCGACGGCAATGTGGTGGAAGACGGCGACGTCAGCCTCCGGCGGGTCAATGCCGCGGGGTTCACCATCCACTCGGCGATCCACATGGCGCGGCCGGACCTGATGTGCGTGGTGCACACCCACACGCAAGCAGGGATTGCCGTTTCGGCGCAGAAAGAAGGCCTGCTGCCGATGTCGCAGCATGCGCTGAAGTTTTATGGGCGGCTGGCGTATCATGGGTATGAGGGCATCGCGCTCGACCTGGACGAGCGGCAGCGCCTTGTGGCCGACCTGGGGCCGCACAAGGCGATGATCCTGCGCAATCACGGCCTGCTGGTGGGCGGCACGTCGATTCCCGAGGCGTTCCTGATGACCTACATGCTGGAACGCGCCTGCGCCGCGCAGGTCGCCGCGCTGTCCGGCGGGCAGGAGATCGTGCTGCCGCCGGAAGCGGTGCGGGTGCACACCGCCGAGCAGTTCCGGAAGCAGGAGAATGATGAGCATTACGCGATGGTTTGGGATGCGGCTCTGCGGCTTGTTGAGGATGGGCGGCCGTCGTACCGGAGTTGACGTCGGGAGAGGCGGGCGGGGCCGCGGGTCCGGGTGGTGCCTCATCGGCGGGGACAGCGTGGGTGAGGGCGTATTTTTGTTCGCACAGAGACGAACAGAGGACAGTGGAGGGCCACAGGGGATCAGGGGGACAGCACGCGGCCTTGTGCGGATGGCGCTGTCGCGGCAGGCAGGCCCCTGGTCCGGCCACGCGGTGCTGTCCGGCGCCGCATTCCAATGGGGCTGGTCGCGTCGCACGTTATGCGCAACGCAATGACTTCTTCCCTGTGGCCCTCAGTACTCCCTCGTTCCTCGTCTGTGCGGGGATTGCGGCCGAATGTCCGGAAAAACCCCATCCGGCCCCGGCACGACAGCCTCCACCACCCGGGGGCCTCCCGAGTTAGAACGTGCCCCGCTCCGGCGGCACGGTGATGCACGCAATGCCCCGGCCGTTCAGCCGCCCGCAGGCATCCGCCGCCGTGGATTGCGTCAGCCCGAGCAGGCGCGCGCGGAACGCCACCTGATTGCCGAACGGGATAGTTGCGGGCAGCACGATCTTGGCGGTGCGCAGCAGGTCCGGAGCCGCCATGCGGGCATGCTCGGCCGCGTTCTGCGCCGTCGTCAGGCTGGCGAAGGCGCCGACCTGGATGGCCCAGCGGCCGGCGGGCAGCGGTGTGTAGGCGACCCGCCGCGCCATCGTTTCCTGGATCGGCCTTGCGCCGCCGCCATAGCGGGCCGGCGGCGGCGCGTGGGCGATGATGCGCGGCGGCGGCAGCGGTTGCGCGACAACCGGCGCCGGCGACGGCGGCAGCGGCTGGCATGGGCGGGTGGGGTCATAGGCGGCATCCGGATCACATCCGGCGCTGCCGTAGGACGGCTCCGCCGCGGCAACCGGCTGGATGACTGGCGCGCGCACCGGCTGGCAGGGACGGGACGGGTCATAGGCCGCGTCCGGATCGCAGCCGCCGGCGCTGTACGCCGGCGTCTCGGTCGCCACGGCCGGCTGGAACGTCGCCGGACGCAACGGCGTGCAGGGTCCGCCGGGATTGTACGCCGCATCCGGGTCGCAGCCGGCGCCGCCGGACGACGCCGAGGCCATGACCACCGGCTGCACCACCGCCGGGCGCAGCGGCGTGCATGGCCCGTCGGGGTTATACGCCGCGTCCGGATCGCAGCCGGACGGCGTCCGGCGGGCGGAGGCATAGCGGGTGACCGCGCCGCCGTAGACCGCCAGCGGTCCCGACATTGGCGTGCCCGGACCCAGGTTCGGCGCGATCGCGGCGACGTAGTTCACCGTCTCGTCCGGCAGCGGCGTGCCGTAGCTCAGGTAGCGGTCCACCCGGTTCGGCCCGGCATTGTAGGCGGCGAGGAAGCCCGGCGCGCCGTAGCGGTCGTACATCTCCCGCAGGTAGGCGGTGCCGGCGAGGATGTTGTTGTGCGGATCGAACGGATCGTCGCCCAGGTCGTAGCGCTCGCGCAGCCCGTCATAGGTGTCCGGCATCACCTGCATCAGCCCGATCGCGCCGGCCCAGGAGGTCACGTCCTCCTGCCCGCCGGATTCCTGGCGCATGACGCTGCGGATCCACTGTTGCGGGATGCCGAACCGGCCGGAGGCCTCGCGGATATACGGTCCCCACGGATCGCTCGGCGGCCCGGGCGGCGGATAGTAACGCGTCGGGCCGTAGTAGTGATGGTGGTGACGGGCGTAGTGCCGGGTTGGCTGGCTGCTGCATGCGGCGAGCGCCGTCAGCAGTGTCAGGCACAGGATCGGACCCGTCCGGGATGGGGCGGTGGGGACGACGCGGCGACTCATGGGCAGGATTCCGACGCAAGGCGTGTGCGACGCTGTTAGCACAGTGTCTGAGCGAAGCGGCGGAAATCTTTGGGATTGGCGCATTTTGTGCGGCGGGATGGCGTCCGTGCCACGTTCGGGGGCGGAGGCCCTGGTCACCGTCAACCGCAGGCGGATCGCCCGCGGTCGCACGATGTTCATCGTCTGCCACCGGTTGCCATCCCTGGCCGGTCACGACCAAATGCTGGCGATGGAGAAGGGCAAGGCCGTCGACATTGGCTCCCACGCCGCGCTGGCGGAGCGCGACGCCGTTGGCTGCACGCTCTGCAACCAGCAGAACCGTCAACAGTGAAGGATCCGGTCATGCGGCTGCTGCCCCGGCCCCCGTCCAAGGCGATCACGACCGTGCGGGAAAGCCGGTTCGATCCGACGCTGCCGGCAATCCTGGAGTACCAGTCACCGTCCGCGGCGATCGTCAACTTGCCGATGCCGCGCATCGCCCGCGGCCTGACGCTGACGGTCAGCAGCATGATCGCGGTGCTGTTCGCCCTGAGCGGCGTCATCAGGGTCGACCGCGTGGTGACGGCCCAGGGCGTCGTGGTGGCGCGGTCGCCGATGGTCGTCGTCCAGCCGCTGGAAACCTCGATCGTGCGCTCGATTGACGTGCACGAGGGTGAAGTCGTCCACGCCGGGCAGGTCCTGGCCCGCCTCGACCCGACCTTCGCCGCCTCCGACGCCGGCGCGTCCGCCGCCCAGGTCAGCACATACCAGGCACAGGTCGCCCGCCTGGAGGCCGAGATGCACAACCGCCCGTTCACCTACAAGGGCAGGAATCCGGACATGGTGCTCCAGGCGGCCGTCTACGCGAACCGGCAGTTGGCGTATCATTCCAAACTTGAAGACTACCGGCAGAAATTCGACAGCCTGCAGGCGACCATCGCACGCGCCCGGTCCGACGAAGCCGGCTACGCCGAACGGTTGCGCTATGCCGAGGCGCTGGAGCAGATGCGCACCGAACTCCAGAGGCTGAACGTCGGCTCCAGGCTCGACACGCTGGCGGCCATGGACTCGCGCGCCGAGATGCAGCGCGAGATGGATAACGCGCGGGAGACGGCGGACGGCGCGATGCGGGACCTCGCGGCCCTGGTCGCCGAGCGCAATGAATATATCCAGGGCTGGCACAACGATGTTTCGGACAAGCTGACCGGCGTGCTCCGCAAGCTGATCGAGGCGCGGGACGAATTCGACAAGGACCGGTTCCGCCGGCAACTGGTCGTGATGCGGGCGGAGACCGACGGCACGGTGATGGCGATCAGCAAGGTCTCGGTCGGCTCGGTGCTGGCCGCCGGCCAGCAGTTCATCACCCTGGTACCGACCGACGCGCCGCTGGAAGTCGAGGCCAATATCCCCGCGGACGAGGATGGCTACGTCAGCCTCGGCGATCCGGTGGAGGTCAAGTTCCAGACCTTCAACTATGCGCGCTATGGCATGGGGCGCGGCGTGGTGCGGATGATCAGCCCCGACAGCTTCACGGGACAGGACGAACAGCGCGACCCGACCGGCGACGTGCCGGTGCCGCGATCGACGACTGGCGACCAGTGGTACTACCGGTCGCGGATCACCCTGGACCAGATCGACCTGCACGGCGTCCCGCCGCACTTCCACCTGAGCCCCGGCATGCCGATCCAGGCGGACATCCGCATCGGCAGGCAGACGGTCCTGAACTACATATTGGGCCGGTTCGCACCACTGGCCACCGAAGGCATGCGTGAGCCGTAGCGTCGCGGACTTCCTTCGCCTGGCCGCGGCAGCGACACGGCCGTCAACTTTTGGCCCGGATCGAAACCAGCGCCGACACCCCGGCCCGTGACGACAATGCCGCCCGGCCGCATGTTGCCGGCTTGCCGCGGCGCTGATACGGAGGCTCATGGCGCGGCGGGACGACAGCGTGATGCGGGATTTGCCTTCGACACAGCCGGTTCGGCCGAACATCCTGATCGTCAAGCTGGGCGCGTTCGGCAACATCATCCTGTCGATGGCCGCCTTCGCCGCCATCCGCCGGCATCATGCGGACGCGCGGATCAGCGTGCTGACCAGCCCCGCCTTCGCCGGCTGGCTGCGCACCTTCCCGTATTTCGACGACGTGCTGGTCGATCCGCGGCCCAGCCGCTGGGATTTCGCCGCAACCCGCCGGCTGGCGCGGATGCTGGCGGACGGACGGTTCGGCCGCGTCTATGACCTGCAGACCTCGGTGCGGTCGTCGCGCTACCTCCACCTGTTCCCGGCCCGGCAGCGGCCGGACTGGTCGGGCATCGCCTATGGCTGCTCGCTGCCGGACCGCGATCCGCGCCGCAATTCCCTGCATGACATGGATCGGCAGGAGGGGCAGTTGCGGCAGGCGGGCATCACCGACTTCGCGCCCCCCGACATGTCCTGGTGCCGCGGCGACATCGGCCGCTTCGGCCTGCCGCGCGACTTCGCCGTGCTGGTGCCGGGCAGCTCGCCCAACCGGCTGGCGAAGCGCTGGCCGGCGGCGCGCTACCAGGCCCTGGCGGCGATGCTGCGCGATCGCGGCATCGCGCCGGTGGTGATCGGCTCGGCGGCGGAGCAGCAGCTGGCAGCCGAGATCCCCGCCGCCATCGACCTGACCGGGCAGACCGGGTTCGGCGACCTCGCCGACATGGCGCGGGCGGCGTGCTTCGCCGTAGGCAACGACACCGGTCCGATGCACCTGCTCGCCACCGCCGGTTGCCCCGCCATCACGCTGTTTTCCCGCGATTCCAACCCGGCGCTGTGCGCCCCGCGCGGCCGCTGGACCCGGGTCCTGCAACGCGACGACCTGACCGATCTGCCGGTGGAGGCGGTGCTGGAGAGCCTGCCCCAGGAGAGCGAAGCCGAGCCGGTGCAGGCCTGATGCCGGACGTCTCGCTCCCCCCTCTGAAGCGCGAGACGGTTCCGCCGGACGGGGTGCCGATGCCGCAGCGGCTGTGGGCGATCCTGACCATCGCCCTGGGGCTGACGCTGGCGGTGCTGGACGGCGGCATCGCCAACGTCGCGCTGCCGACGATCGCACGCGAGGTGCACACCTCGCCGGCGATGTCGATCTGGGTGGTGAACGCCTATCAGGTGGCGGTGACGATCTCGCTGCTGCCGCTGTCCTCGCTGGGCGAGATCCATGGCTACCGGCGGATCTACCAGGCCGGGCTGGTGCTGTTCACCGTGTCGTCGCTGGCCTGCGCGCTGTCGTCGTCGCTGTCGACGCTGATCCTGGCGCGCACGCTGCAAGGCTTCGGCGCGGCGGGAATCATGAGCGTGAACAGCGCGCTGGTCCGCTTCATCTATCCGCGCCGCTGGCTGGGCCGCGGGATGGGGCTGAACGCGACGGTGGGCTCGATCGCCGCGGCGACAGGGCCGACGGTGGCGGCGGGGATCTTATCCGTGGCGCCGTGGCCGTGGCTGTTCGCGGTGAACGTGCCGCTGGGCGTGCTGGCGGTGTTCATCGCGCTGTGGGCGCTGCCGCAGACGCCGCGATCGGGCATCCGCTTCGACTCAACCAGCGCCGCGCTGCAGGCGGTGGCGTTCGGCACGCTGCTGTTCGCCATTGCGGAGTTCGGGCACGGCGATTCCCGGCTGCACGTGATGGCGGAGCTGGTGGTCGCGGCGGTGTGCGGCGTGGTGCTGGTGGTGCGCCAACTGAGCCGCACGGCGCCGATGCTGCCGGTGGACCTGCTGCGGATTCCGCTGTTCGCGCTGTCGGTGGCGAGCTCGGTCTGCGCCTTCATCGCCCAGTCCATCGGCCTGGTGTCGATGCCGTTCCTGTTCGAGCACCGCTTCGGGATGGACCAGGTGATGACGGGGCTGCTGATGACTCCCTGGCCGCTGGTGGTGGCGGTGATCGCGCCGTTCGCCGGGCGCCTGGCGGACAAGTATCCGGCCGGGCTGCTGGGCGGCGGCGGGCTGGCGGTGATGGCGGGAGGGCTGCTGGCGATGGGGCTGCTGCCGGCGCATCCGGCGACGGGCGATATCGTCTGGCGGATGACGCTGTGCGGCCTGGGGTTCGGGTTCTTCAACACGCCGAACAACCGGGCGATCATCACCTCGGCGCCGCCGATCCGCACCGGCGGCGCGAGCGGGATGCAGGCGACGGCGCGTCTGCTGGGGCAATCGACCGGAGCGGCGCTGGTGGCGCTGGTGTTCACGCTGGTGCCGGGGGTGGGCGGCAG
>NZ_NHRY01000091.1 GCF_002937115.1 Rhodopila globiformis
CCCCTCTGGCCCTCCCCCTCTGGCCCTTTGCCCGCGGCTGCGGCACAGTTCGTGGCATTGGGTCCAAAGGGAGAGAAACGGCCATGGCGAAGGTCATCATCAGCTGCGCCGTCACCGGCGCCATCCACACGCCCAGCATGTCGGACTACCTGCCGATCACGCCGGAGGAGATCGCGCGGTCGTCGATCGAGGCGGCCGAGGCGGGGGCGGCGATCATCCACCTGCATGCGCGCAATCCGCAGGACGGCTCGCCGACGCCGGACCCGTCGGTGTTCATGCGGTTCCTGCCGGTGATCAAGCAGAACACCGACGCGGTGATCAACATCACCACCGGCGGCGGCCTGACGATGACGCTGGAGGAGCGCCTGGCCGCGCCGATGGTGGCGAAGCCGGAGATGTGCAGCCTGAACATGGGCAGCATGAACTTCAACATCTCCCGCGCCGGCGACCGCATCAAGACGTGGAAGCATGCGTGGGAGAAGCCGTACCTCGACAACACCACCAACTTCATCTTCCGCAACACCTTCCAGGACATCGAGGGCATCGTCGAGAAGCTGGGCAAGGGGCACGGCACGAAGTTCGAGTTCGAGTGCTACGACATCGGGCACCTGTACAACCTGGCCTACTGCCTGGACCGCAAGATCGTCGAGCCGCCGCTGTTCGTGCAGTCGATCTTCGGCATCACCGGCGGCATCGGCGCCGAGCCGCGCAATCTTCTGTTCGCCAAGGAAACGGCGGACCGTTTGTTCGGTGACCAGTATGTATGGTCGGTGCTGGCGGCCGGGCGGCACCAGATGGCGTTCACCACCATGGCCGGGATCCACGGCGGCAACGTCCGCGTCGGGCTGGAGGACAGCCTGTATATCGGCAAGGGCCAGTTGGCGAAGTCGAATGCCGAGCAGGTGGCGAAGATCCGCCGTATCCTGGAGAAGTTGAGCCTGGAGATCGCGACGCCGAAGGAGGCGCGTGAGATCCTGGCGCTGAAGGGCGGGGATCGCGTCGGGTTCTGAAGCGATGGGCGGCGTGCCGGTCGTTTCTTGATCGTCGTGGCGGGCGGGTCAGGATAAGACGACGGTTGAAGGGGGATTTGCTCAGGTCTCCCCTCATATTAAGTTTGAAAATTCAGTGTGTTGGCTCGGGCAAGCTGAAACGAAAAGACAGATATGTTGACGCGTTGCAGGGCACGGCGCGATGTAGACGCCTGTTGTTGCTTGGGCTGACAAGCAACGAAGCTGGACTGACCAAGCACAGTTGGCCGTGTCTAATTTGGCTCGTAACAAAAAATGAGGGGAGACCTGAGGGGGATTTGGCGCCGCGGCCGTTCTCTCACCGTCATGGCCGGGCGTGTCCCGGCCATCCACCCCCCGCCGTCTGTGCGCAGATGGCCGGAACACGCCCGGCCATGACGGTGAGGCAACGGACCTCTCGCTTGTCTTCCGCCATCGCGGTGCCGGCTGGCTGACTTTTTGTTTCAAAAGCGCTGGTGCCGATACCACTGGTGTTTAGTGTTTGGTGGCTCACTTGCAGCGCCGTTCTTTGTTTTTGCACCGCATTTTTTCGACGCAGAGTTCGCAGAGCGGAGCGCAGAGCGCGCAGAGAAGAATTTGTTGCGACCTTCGGCCGCACAGCGGTTGCACGGGCAAAGACCACGCCATTGGCGCCTCCGGCCGGGCGCGGTATCATACGCCCGACGGAGGAAATGCATGGTCCACCTGCACGAACTGAAGAACAAGGTCGCCGTCATCGGCGTCGGCAACACCAGGTATGGCAACTTTCCCGAGACCGACGACTACGGCCTTGCGGCGCAAGCCTTCCGCGCCGCGGTCGATGATTGCGGCATCGACAAAAACCGGATCGACGGCCTGCTGGTTTCCCGCATTCCCTATTACGCCCGCATGGGCGAGATCCTCGGCCTGAACCCGCGCTGGACCATCACCCTGCCGGCGCACGGCCGCATGTCGGGCATGGGAGTCATCGAGGCCGCCGCTGCCATCGCCGCCGGGCTTTGCAATTACGCCGTGCTGCTCTACGCCAATATCGGCCGATCGCGACGGGTGAACTACGGCGGGGACGAGGCGCCGGGGACATGGGATCCGTGGGGCTTCACCTCGCCCGGCGCGGCGCACGCGCTGGCGTTCCGCCGGCACATGGAGCTGTACGGCACCACCACCCGGCAGCTTGCCGAAGTATCGGTGGCGATCCGTTACCACGCCGGCCTGAATCCTGACGCGGTGATGCGCACGCCGATCACCATCGAGGATCATGAAAATGCCCGATTCATTACTGCGCCGTTGCGGCTGCTGGATTACTGCCTGATCAACGACGGCGCCGTCTGCCTGATCCTGACATCCAGGGATCGGGCAAAGGATTTCAAGAAGCCGCCGGTGCTGATTTCCGGCTTCGGCGGGCAGGACACCTACAGCCCGTCCTCGATCGCCAATTTCGACATCGACTTCTGGCATCCGGCACTCAGCGCGGCGGGCCGGCAGGCCTATGAAATGGCCGGTGTGACGCACACCGACGTCGATGCGCTGATGTGCTACGACAATTTCTCCCCCACCGTGCTGTTCAGCCTGGAGGGCCTGGGCTTCTGCGGCCGCGGCGAGTCCGGCGGCTTCGTCGCGGACGGCGCGCTCCGCCTTGGCAACCGCCTGCCGGTGAACACCGACGGCGGGCACCTGTCGAACGCCTACATGCAGGGCTGGGCGCTGAACGTCGAGGCGGTGCGGCAACTGCGCGGGGACTGCGGCGCGCGGCAGGTGCCGGATTGCGAGGTCGTGCAGTACGTGCAGGCCACGCCCTGCACCCGCTCCATCATCTACACCCGCGGCTGAAGGACCGATCGCCATGCCCTACACCAAGCCCCTGCCGCGCCCCGACGCCCTGGCCGCACCGTTCTGGGCGGCGGCGAGGCAGAGCCGGCTGCTGCTGCAGCATTGCCCCGCCTGCGGCGACATGCGGTTCCCGCCGTCGCCGGTCTGCCCGAATTGCCTCGCCGACGGCCAGGACTGGATCGAGGCCTCGGGGCAGGGGACGCTGGAATCCTGGATTGACATGCACCGCGCCTACTGGGACGGCTACAAGGACGACCTGCCGTACCGCGTCTGCCTGGTGCGGCTGCGGGAAGGGCCGCTGCTGGTCAGCAACCTGGTGGACCGGACCGACGACCTGCGGCTGGGCCTGCCGGTGAAGGTGGTGTTCGACGCGGTGACGGAAGACGTGACGCTGCCGAAATTCACCCTGGCCTGATGCTACAGCCGGTCCAGCGTCGCCTGATCGGCGGCCCCGCCGTAGTATTTCGCCAGCGCCTCCCGGAACGCCGGCTCATCCGGCGCCACCGCGGCGAACAACGTCATGCAGGACTGGAACTTCATGCAGTCGGGATCGCCGAAGATGTCGAACGCCGAGCGCCCCTCCGCCGCGTTGACAAGCTGCGTGCAGTCCAGCAGCCGCGCGCCCAGCACCGGATGCCGCAGGTATGCCAGGGCTTCCTGGCGGGAGGCAATTGCGTAGAACCGGCTGGTCGGGCTGCTGCCCAGGCCGCCGATCTGCGGGAAGATGAACCACATCCAGTGGCTGCGCTTGCGTCCGGCCGCCAGTTCGGCGCGCGCCGTCGCAAACACCGGTGCCTGGGCGTCCAGGAAGCGTTGCAGATTGAACGGATCATCCATGACGTCGCCTGCCTCCTGCTGCTGGCCTGCCAGGACTCTGGCCGGTCCTCCGTGCCGGCGAAAGGTCCGGCCGCCCCATGCTAACCGGATCTTGAGGAGCGCGGCGGCAGGCGGCATGATCATACTGGCGGCGTGTCGAAGACGGCGGCGCAGGTCCGGCATTCCTGCATCCCCGCCGCTCGGCCCGGCGCTGGCCGGCGGAGATCGCCGACAGGAGGAAGCCAATGAAGATCACGATCCTTGACGACACCTTTGACACCGTCCGCACGCTGCCCTGCTTCGCCAGGCTGGCCGGCCACGACGTCACCGTCTGGAACGACCATGTCCAGCACCCCGACATCCTGGCGCAGCGGCTGGAGGACACCGAAGCCCTGGTGCTGATCCGCGAGCGCACCAGCATCGATGCGCCGCTGCTGGAACGCCTGCCCCGGCTCCGGCTGATCAGCCTGCGCAGCACCTGGCCGCATGTCGACATCGCGGCCTGCACCCGCCGCGGCATCATCGTCGCCTCCAGCCAGCACACCGGTACGCCCAGCTATGGCGGGGCGGAGCTGACCTGGGGCCTGATCCTCGCCGCCGCCCGCCAGTTGCCGCAGCAGATGGCGTCGCTGCGCGCCGGGCAGTGGCAGTGCGGCGTCGGCACCACGCTGCGCCACAAGACGCTGGGCATCGTCGGCTACGGCCGCCAGGGCGCTGTCGTCGCCCAGTACGGCCGGGCCTTCGGCATGCACGTGATGATCTGGGCGAGCGAGCTGTCGCGCCGGCAGGTGCACGCCGACGGCTTCACCCCGGCCGTTTCCAGGCAGGTGCTGTTCGAGCAGAGCGACGTGGTTTCGCTGCACCTGCGCCTGGTGCCCGACACGCAGGGGATCGTCACCGCCGACGACCTCGGGCGCATGAAGCCGACGGCGATTTTCGTCAACACCGCCCGGGCCGGCCTGGTCGCGCCCGGCGCCCTGGTCGAGGCCCTGCGCGCCGGCCGCCCCGGCATGGCCGCGGTCGACGTGTTCGACAATGAGCCGCTGACTGATCCCGCCGCTGATCCGCTGCTGTCGCTGGACAACGTCATCGCCACCCCGCACATCGGTTACGTGACGCGGGAGGAGTTCCAGATCCAGTTCTCCGACATCTTCGACCAGATCCTCGCCTACGCCGCCGGGCACCCGACGCACGTGATCAACACCGAGGTGCTGCGCCACCCGGCGTGACAGGAGCGATGACGCCGGGCCAGCCGCGCACGTGAACCGCGGTCATGTGCCCGGTCCGGGCGCACCGCGGCGGGCTTGCCGGAAAATCGACGTCATATGCCGATTTTGCATGGCCCTGCCGTGGAGCCAGGCCCGATACAACGGAACGCACCGGGCTGTCCTTGTCCGGTGCCGAGGTACGGAAGGCTTCCTACCGCGAACCGGTCGGGGCGCGTGATGGCCAGGGACGGCCTGCCGCATCACGGCCGGGGCCGCCGGGTTTCAGGGGCGGGCACCCGGGTCGCGCGCCGGCGCTGGTCCGGGTATCCGCAAACAGAGCATGATAACCGATGGAGCAGAAAATGGTGCAGACAAGGCGTTCGCTGCTGACCGTCCTCGCCGGGCTCGGCGGCCTCACGCTCGCAGGGGCGCCCGCGTTCGCTGCCTCGGCACGCGAGATCAATGCCGCGGCAAGCCGGGCACTCGACACTCTCTATGAGACGCAGCCCAAGGCGCGCGAGCTGTCGCGGCGTGCCAAGGCGATCCTGGTGTTTCCGGCGATCTACAAGGGCGGGCTGATCATCGGCGCCCAGACCGGCGACGGCGTTCTGCGCGTCGGCGGCAGGCCGGAAGCGTATTACAACATTTCGGCCGCCTCGTTCGGGCTTCAGGCCGGCGGACAGCGGTTCAGCTACGCGTTGTTCTTCATGAACGAGGCCGCGCTGCAGTATCTGCGGAAGAGCGATGGCTGGTCCGTCGGCTCCGGCCCGAGCGTGGTTGTGGTTGACAAGGGGGCGGCGGCAAGCCTGACCAGCACGACCCTGTCGCAGGACGTGTATGCGTTCCCCTTCGGCCAGCAAGGACTGATGGCGGGGATCGGGCTTGAGGGATCGAAGATCACGCGGATCCATCCGGGACCGTAAGGGCACGCTGCCGGCGACGTCGGGGCCTGTCGTACGGCGTTTCGTGCGGTGGGCGCTGGGTCCTGCGTCTGGCGGTGGATCGCGGGGCGATCGGGACATCGTCTCCGGCGGAACGGCTGCGTGTGTCGGCCATCATGGTCTCGCCTGGCCATGAGCAACCGGGCGGGATTGCGGTGACCCTATGCCCCGCAGGCGCGAACCGCTCCCTGGAACCGGCCGCAACCAGGCATCCATTCCAGCCTGCCCACGGTCCGCCGTCATTTCCCGGGTGCCGGGCGGTTCGAAGCCGGCACGCACCGCGCTGCGCCGCAAAAGGCCGCCGGCGCCCCTCTTTTTGATCAGGCCGTGGCGCGAGGCCCGGGCAACGGTCCGCGGCGCCGGCCGTTGAGCACCAATACAGCACCGCTGCCATTGCTTTGAACGAAACGGAGGCCGGACCTGCTTGGTCAGTTCATCGACCACGCCATCGCCAACTGGGGCTACACCGCTGTCTTTGTATCGGTGGCAATCGAGAGCCTCGGGATTCCCGCCCCCGGGGAAACCGCGCTGATGGCGGCGGCAGCGGTGGCCGCGCAGGGGCAACTGAACATCGTCGCGGTGCTGGCCGTCGCCGCCGCCGCCGGCATCCTGGGCGACAACACCGGCTTCTGGGTGGGCCGCCGCTTCGGCTTTCGCCTGCTGTGCCGCTACGGTCAGCATATTCACGTCGGCCCCAGGCGCATCAAGTTCCTGCAATACCTGTTCCTGAAATACGGACGGCGCATCGTCTTCATCGGCCGGTTCGTCATGATCCTGAGGACCTGGGAGGCGTTCCTGGCCGGCGCCGACTGGATGCCATGGCGGAAGTTCGCCATCTGGAACGCCGCCGCCGTGGTGGTATGGGCCTGCGTCTGGGGCCTGCTGGCATTCGGGTTCGGCCATGCCTCCACCAGCACGATGGAATGGGTCGCCTCAGGCATTTCGGTCGTCATCCTGGCGCTGCTCATCGCGGGCTGGATCTATTGGCGGCGGCACGAGGACGAATTCGAGGCGCGGGCTGACGAGGCATTGCCGGGTGAGGTGCGCGCCCGCCCGGGCGGCCGGCGCGAGTTGCAGACCGAGGCCGGCCAATCCGCCGACGGCGACCGGCCACAGGCAAAGGATCGGCGGGCACGCGCTTACCGCCAGCCATCCTGATCTGCGGCCAGGGCCGGGCGTGGAGCGATATCGGTCTGATTGGGAACCCGAAATGGCTCCGGGCCGGTGAAATTCCTCGCAAACTATGAGCCGGAACGTTTCCGGTCAGACTGGCAACGCTCCAGCGGCGACCGTCGGTCCCTCGTCTGCCTCAATCGAACTCCGTCGGCAATCCCGGCTCCCGCCAGTGCGCGAACATCCGGCTGATATGCCGCGGCAGCGTCCGCCGCAGCGACAGGTCCGCCGGGATCGCGCCCTCGGCGAACCAGCCGACTTCGCTCGTCTCCAGGCTGGTCGCCGGCGCCCCGCCCTCCAGCGCGCAGATGAAGAACATCCGCACGACGGAGAACGCCGTCGGTGGATGCGCCTGCCGCGCCCGGTCCCACACCGCCGCCAGCTTGACCGCGCGGACGTGGTAGCCGGATTCCTCGAACACCTCGCGCACCACCGACTGCGCCGGGGTCTGGTTCACGTCCGCCCAGCCGCCCGGCAGCGTCCAGCGGTGACCGTCGATCGCCTCCCGCACCATCAGGATGCGCCCCTCGGCGTCGAACACCGCGCCGCGCACGCCGACCTTGGGGGTGGCATAGCCAATCTCGGCCTCGAACAGCGCTTCGATCTGCGTTGCGTCCGCTCCGGTATGGTCTGCCATAATCCGCGCCGACAGCCGGCGCAGCGCGGCGAAGCGGTCGCGGTCGTATGGGTCCTTGCTGAATTCCAGCCCGGTCTGCGCGATCGCCTGCATCTCGCGCGCCCAGACCAGCCAGTCGGGATCAGGCATGTCCGGAGGCCGACCTCAATCCACCATTTCCGTCATCATCATGCCGTCCGCCGGCATCCGGCCGCTGATCTCGGCGTCGGTCAGCACGCGCCAAGTGCCGTTGACCAGGATCTCGCTCGGCCGGAACCGCGCCTTGTACGCCATCTTGCGGCTCTCCGGCACCCAGTAGCCGAGATAGACGTACGGCAGCCGCAGCGCCCGCGCCCGCTCGATCAGCCACAGCACCGCGTAGGTGCCCAGCGACCGCTTGTCCAGCGCCGGCAGGAAGTAGCTGTACACCGCCGACAGCCCGTCCCCCAGCTTGTCGGCCAGGCAGGCCGCCAGCAGCCGATCCTGCTCGTCGCGGAACTCGACGATGAAGGTTTCGATCGGCGTGTCCTCGACCATCGCGCGATAGTCGTAGAAGCTCATGCTCGCCATGTCGCCATCGCCGTGGCGCGCCTGCTGGTAGCGCTGGAACACCTGGAACTGCTCGGCCGTCGCCCGCGCCGGCACCCGGTAGCCCTCCAGCCCCGCGTTCAGCTTCGCGATCTTCCGCAGCGTCCGGCTCGGCTGGAACGTATCCACGGGAATGCGGATTGGCACGCAGGCCTGGCAGGCCGGGCACACCGGCGCATAGGCAATGTTGTGGCTGCGGCGGAATCCCGCGCGCGACAGGCGGTCGTGCAGCGGCTCGGCGTCCGGCCCGACGATCTCGGTCACCACCTTGCGTTCGGTGCGCCCCGGCACATACGGGCAGGGCAGGGGAGCCGTGGTATAAAAGAACTGCGGCCGGCGCGGAGGCTTATAGGTCATTGGGCATAGGGTCCACGCGCCATGTTCCAGCCTCCGCCGGGCGCGGTCAACGCTTCCAACGCTTGCACCCGCACAACCAGCAGTCCGCTCACAAGGTCGTGAAGTGCTCGGTGCCGCGTGGTAAACAGCGCCACCACCAGCAATAGGCCGGACGTTGCCAGCGTCACATAATATCCGATGACCGAAACGACGGCCTGGAGCGGCATCGGCGGCCCCAGGTCGTAATCCCGCCGCACCGTCAGCCCGAACATCTGCTGCCCCGGCGTCGCGCTCGGGCCGCTGATCAGCGACAGGAAATGGTACAGGAACGGCACCAGCGACAGCACCGGCATGGCGGCGAAGCCCAGGCCGAAGGTCAGGATGCCGAACATCGCCAGCACCCACCACAATACGCCGACGAGGATGGCGATCAGGATGATGTCGACCACCCACGCCAGGCAGCGCCGCGTGATCACGCCGCCGACGAGGAAATCGTCATCTACATAGGGTGTCCCGTAGCTCATGGCGTCAGCCGAACCGCCCCCGTTGTCCTGGCCGCCTCCGGCCCCAAGGTGATCGTAGCACCATCGCGCCAGCGTAGGACAAAATCTCTGGCGTGCGAACTGAACGGATTGCCCGATTGACCGGGTGTGATGACGAACAGGCTGCGGTCGAGGTTTGCCAGGTCGTACACGCCGCGATAGGCCGCCCCGTGCACCGATTGCAGCGCCGCGTTCATCCCGCCACGGTCCACCGTGTTGTCGTCGCCCGGGCTTGGGATGGTGATCGTCGTCAGTGGTCCCAGCACCGGGATGGCCCGCAGCAGCGGGTTGGCGAACACCGCCTGGTGCGCCGCGCCCCAGCGCCAGGCCTGGACGTCCGTGCCGAACCGGCTGCTGAGCTCGCGCACCGCGTCGGTCAGTGAGCTTCGCAGCATCGGCGCGCAGTCGTTGTTGCACCAGTGCGCGCCGGCCGGCGACAGCACATAGGACAGGAAGTCGGCCGTCGGGCCGCCCGCCGTCAGCGGAATGCCGGCATGGGCCAGCACGGCGCGATAGAACGCCTCCATCCAGGCGTTGAAGATCAGCGGCGCCGGCTGGTCCATCGCCGCCGTGCCGTCCCAGCCGCGCAGCGCCGCCTGTGCCGCCAGCGCCCGGCCTTTGAGGTCGGTCACCGCCAGCAGCGCCGGCAGCACCTTGCGCGCGAACAGGTCCACCACATCCAGCTGCATGACGGCGAAATCCGCCGGCGTGTGGCGGTCGGTCGTCGCCAGCATCTGCCGGATGCGCTGCGACCGCCAGTCGCCGAACGTGTCCTGCGCCATCGGCACCGGGAAATCCGCCGGCCAGTCCGGCTCGTTGGCGTTCACCAGCCGCCCGCTGGCCGGCGCGACATAGTGCGGTAGCGCGTCGCCCGAGGCCCAGCCGATCCAGTCATGCGAGCCGTCGCCCGGCACCGGCAGTCCGTTCTCAGGCGCCTTGCGCAGCGGCACCCGGCCGGTGGAGAACAGCCCGATCGTCTTCGCGTCCGCCACCAGCAGGTTCTGCACCGGCGAGCTGATCTCCGCCGCGGCCTTGCCCGCCTCGGCCACCGATTGCGCACGGTTCAGCGCCAGCAGTCCCGCAGCCGCGGTGTTGTCCGGCTGCAAATTCGCCATCGCCACCGCCAGGATCGGCCCGCTCGGGTTGTCCAGGTCGCTGATCACCGGCCCGTGCCGGGTTTCCCGCACCAGCATCAGCTGGTCGGGCTCGCCGCGGATGCCGATGCGCTCCTCGCGCAGGGTGAACGGCTTCGGACCGTCGGGAGTCTGGTACTCACTGCGGCCAACCGGCTTCTCGACGAACACGTCCTGCACGTCGGCGCCGGTGGTGGTGAAGGTCCAGGCGATGTGGCCGTTGTGCCCGAGCACCAGGAACGGCACGCCGGGCGCGGTGGCGCCGGCCAGCACATGTCCCGGCGTGTCGATCCGCGCCAGGTACCAGATGCCCGGGAAGCCGAACGCCAGATGCGGGTCGCCGGCCAGCAGCGGCACGCCGGTCGCGGTGTGCCGCCCGTCCACCGCCCACTCGTTGGAGGCGGTCTGCGGCAGCGTGTAGGGCGCCGGAAACCGCGGCAGCACCGCCAGCAGCCGGGCGGCGGCCGCGGCGAACCGGGTTGGCAACTTGTTCATCGCACTGGGCAGCGGCACATCCGGCTGCCGGGGCCACAACTGCTCCAGCACGGGCGCCGGCACCCGGCCCGCCACTGCCTGGCGCGCCATCTCCTGCCGCCAGTTCATCGACAGCCACAGCCCCATGGTCTGCGCCCACAGCAGGCTGTCCGCCGGCTCCCACGGCTCGGGCGCGCCCAGCACCAGGAACTCCGGCGCGGCAAACCGGCCCTTGCGGTCGATATAGGCGTTCACCCCGCGCGCATACGCCTCCAGCATCGCCCGGGCGTCCGCCGGCAGCGCCGCCAGGTTCTCCACGGCATGGTGCCGCAGTCCCAGCGTCCGCATCATCCGGTCGATCGGCAGCGTTGCCGGCCCGGCGATCTCCGACAGGCGGCCGGAGGCGGCGCGGCGCATCAACTCCATCTGGAACATGCGGTCGCGGGCATGCACGTAGCCCAGGGCGGCGGCGGCATCCAGGGCCGAGGCGGCGTGGATGCGCGGCACCCAGTCGGCGTCGTAGGTGATGTCAACCGGCGCCGACAGGCCGGGAATCCGGGCGTCCACGCTGCTCCCCGGCAGCGTCCACCAGATGGCGCCGGCGATTGCGGCGGCGACCAGCAGGACCAGGACGGCAAGGGCGGCCAGGACTCGGCGAAGGCGCCGGAAGAAGCGATGCATGCCCGGAAGGTGGCAGATCGGGGCGAAATAGGAAGTAGCGAATCCGCCGGGCTCCGTCACAGATTCAGAAACTTGTGGATTGTTTGACGATGCCCGCCAAAGCCGCGGCTTTTGGGTTGCGGGTGGCTTGCTACGCAATAAGATTATCCCTATTGCCGCGGCCTGGAAACGTCCTTACGAAAAACAAAACCCATGAAGCCGCCCATCCCAGATACCCCACTCCTGCTCGACGCCATCGACCGGCGCATCCTTGCCTCGTTGCAGGACGACGGGCGGATGACCAACGTGGAACTGTCCAGGCGCGCCGGGATTTCCGCCCCGCCGTGCCTGCGGCGCGTGCGCGCGCTGGAGGAAGCCGGGGTCATCCGCGGCTACCATGCCGATACCGACCCCCAAAGGCTGGGGTGGGAGATCACCTTCTTCGCCATCGTCGGGCTGGACAGCCAGAAGGAATCGGTGCTGACGGCGTTCGAGCAGCTTGTCGGCGCCTGGTCCGAGGTGCGCGAATGCCACATGATCCGCGGCGGCGGCGACTTCCTGCTGCGGCTGGTGGCGCGCGACACCGCGCACGAGAACCAGCTGACCCAGAAGCTGACCGGCCTGCCCACCGTCAGCCGCGTGCAGACGCTGCAGACCATCCGCACCAGCCGCAGCCTCGCCGGGGTGCCGCTTTAGGCCACGAGCCGGCAGTTCGGCCGTCGCCATCAACCAGCGCTGCCTGCTTTTCCGCTGATTGAGGGTTGCTGGCGTGGGGTCACTGGCGTGGGGTCACTGGCTGGGGGGCACTGGCTGGGGGTCACTGGCGGCGTGCGTGCGGTACGGTCGTCCTTGAATGTTCGCACAGAGAAGAATGGAGAACCGCCGAGGGCCACAGGGAAGATGATTGGCGCTCTGCGCGAAGCGCCGGCGATGCTGCATTGTCTGAGTATGCAACGCCCGACACTGTCGCCTGGCCGGCCGGGCCAACGCCTCGGCCCATTCGCCTGGATCGCCCGGGTCAACACCCGCACCGGCCCGCGCACTACAGCAGACCGCAGGTCGGTTGGGACAGGGCAACGGCGCACCCGCATCGTCATGGCCCGGCTCGTCCGGGCCACCTGTCGCGGCACACGTGCTGGAATAGGTGGCCCGGACAAGCCGGGCCATGA
>NZ_NHRY01000092.1 GCF_002937115.1 Rhodopila globiformis
GATCTTCGCCAGCGTCGTCAGGTCCGGCGTGATCCCCACCGCCGCCTGCATCCCGCCCGGGGAGACCCGGAAGCCGGTGACCACCTCGTCGAACACCAGCAGCGCCCCCGCCTGCCGCGTCAGGTCCCGCAGCACCTGCAAAAACGCCGGCTCGATCGGCATTTTTCCGAAATTCGCCCCGGTCGGCTCCAGCATCACCGCGGCGATGTCCTTGTGGTCGTTGAACAGCCGCGTGATCCCGTCGACATCGTTCGGATCGCACAACAGCACGGCCTCGGCCACGCCGCCCACCACCCCGCTGGTCGGCGTGCCATCGAAATGATTGGTGTAGCCGCTGGTCATGTGGTCGTTCCAGCCGTGGAAATGCCCGCGGAACCGCACCACCTTCGGCCGCCCGGTATAGGCCCGCGCCAGCCGCACCGCCATCAGCGTCGCCTCGGTGCCCGAGGCGGTGAAGCGCACCCGCTCGGCCGAGGGGATCAACCGCGTCACCATCTCCGCCCAGCGCACTTCGCGGTCATGGCAGGCGCCGAAATGCGTGCCCTCGGCCAGCGCGTCCTGCACCGCCGCGACCACCGCCGGATTGTTGTGCCCGAGCAGCAGCGAGCCGTGGCCGCCGAAGTAATCGACATAGCGGTTGCCGTCGACGTCCCACTTCAGCGGCCCGCGGGCGCGCGCGACATAGATCGGGTAGGGGTCGAAGTTGCGGCTGTCATGCGCGATCCCGCTCGGCAGCAACCCCCGCGCCCGGGCGGCGAGCGCGGCGGAGCCGGGCGTCATCGCCTCATAGGTCGCAGTCAGGGTGGCGTTCGGCAGTGTGCTGGCGGACATCGCAGATTCCTTCGGAGTCGATGCTTGCCACTATACCGGTCCCGGCCGGGATGCGCACGCGGCTTGCATGGCCGCTCTGGCAAACCGCAGGCAGGGTGAGAGGAGCGTGCCGGATCGAGAGCCAGTAGAGGCACGGATGTCGTCTCCGGTGCAGCAGGGTTGCGCCCGGGCGGTGACTGGCTGCGGCCTTGGTGGCCGATTGGCGATGTCGTACCGGCGGAAAATCCGCTTGTTTCACCACAGAGATACAGAGGCACAGAGATCGCAAAACCCGGCGCAGCCATCGGTCTTTTTTACAAACTCTGTGTCTCTGTGCCTCTGTGGTGAACCATTATAAGCCTCAACAGACCCCGGCCGTGACAGGTGTGCGCGCGGTACCAGACGCATCCTCGTCAGGACGAACCAACGCTCAGCAGCAGCGCAAATAAGTCTGCGAGGGGTAAAGCTGCTCCCACAGGGCGTATCTCCACCTGTCTGTCCTTGGCTCTATCCCCGTGCGAACACCCGGCTGATCCCCTCCTGCGCCTCCTGTTGGATCTTCGCCAGGTGATCCTCGCCCCGGAAGCTCTCGGCGTAGATCTTGTAAACGTCCTCGGTCCCCGACGGCCGCGCCGCGAACCAGCCGTTCGCGGCGGCCACCTTGATGCCGCCAATCGCCGCGTTGTTGCCCGGCGCGTGCGACAGCGTCGCGACAATCGGCTCACCCACGAGCTGCGTCATGCCAAGCTGCTCGGCCGACAGGCTCTTCAGGATCTTCTTCTGCGCCGCCGACGCCGGCGCGTCGATACGGGCATAGAACGGCGCCCCCAGTGCCTGCGTCAGGCCTTGATACGCCTCCCCGGGGTCGCGCCCGGTGCGCGCGGTGATCTCCGCCGCCAGCAGGCCCAGGATGATGCCGTCCTTGTCGGTGGTCCACACCGAGCCGTCACGCCGCAGGAACGACGCCCCGGCGCTTTCCTCGCCGCCGAAGCCCAGCGACCCGCCAATCAATCCGTCAACGAACCATTTGAACCCGACCGGCACCTCCACCAGCTTGCGCCCCAGCTGCGCCGCGACGCGGTCGATCAGTGCGCTGCTGACCACGGTCTTGCCGACGCCGGCGCTTGCGCTCCACTCCGGCCGGTTGCGGAACAGGTAGTCGATCGCCACGGCCAAATAATGATTCGGATTCATCAGCCCGCACGACCGCGCCACGATCCCATGCCGATCGGCATCCGTATCATTGGCAAAGGCAACGTCGAAGTCGTTCCGCATGCCGATCAGCCCGGTCATGGCATAGGGCGACGAGCAGTCCATGCGGATCTTGCCGTCCCAGTCGGCGGTCATGAAGCGGAACGACGGATCGACCGTTTCATTCACAACCGTCGCGGCAATGCCATACCGCTCGATCAGCGGATGCCAGTAGCCCACCGCCGCGCCGCCCAGCGGGTCAATGCCGATCTTCACCCCCGACGACCGGATCGCCTCCAGATCGATAACCGTTGCCAGATCGGCCAGATAGGGCGTCACGTAATCGTAACGGCGCACCTGCGCCGAGCGCAGCGCCCGCTCGTACGGAATCCGCTTCACGCCATCCAGGTTCTTCTCCAGGTACGCATTGGCCGCCCGCTCCATCCACGACGTCACGTCGGTATCCGCCGGCCCACCATTCGGCGGATTATATTTGAACCCGCCGTCCTGCGGTGGATTGTGCGATGGCGTCACCACGATGCCGTCGGCCAGGCCGCTGTCGCGCCCCCGGTTGTAGGTCAGAATCGCGTGCGAGATCACCGGCGTCGGCGTGAATCCGTCCGCCGCGTCGATCATCGTCTCGACGCCGTTCGCCGCCAGCACCTCCAGCGCGCTCGCCAGCGCCGGGGCCGACAGCGCGTGGCTGTCGATGCCGATGAACAGCGGGCCGTCGATGCCCTGCGCTCGCCGGTAATCGCAGATCGCCTGCGTGATCGCCAGGATGTGCGCCTCGTTGAACGCCAGGTCGAGAGCCGAACCGCGATGGCCCGAGGTGCCGAATGCCACGCGCTGCGCCGCCACCGCCGGATCCGGCCGGCCGGTGAAATACGCCGTCACCAGGCGTGGAATGTCGATCAGCCGGGACGGGTCGATCGGCTTTCCCGCCAGAGGACTTACCTGCTCCGCCATGTCTTCCTCCTCCTCAACCGGATACCAGCCGCTATGGTAGCGTCAGCCGCGCCCTGATGTCATTGCGCACGCGGCGAAGCAATCCCCCGCCGCGCGCCGGCAAGCCGAACATGAACATAATGTCAGGAATCCGCGCCTCAACCGTCGTTGCGGCTACACGACCCGCGCACGGCTTGCCCGGAGCGGGCGCAGGGCGGAGTATCCCCGCACCAACCAGCGGGCGGGAAGCGTGGACACCAGCAGCGCGCCAGGACGATCCGGTCATTGGTTCCTCAGCCAGGACACCGACAGCGCCCGCCTGCCGGTGGCGCTGCTGAGCGGCTTCCTCGGCAGCGGCAAGACCACCCTGGTCAACACCCTGCTGCGCGACCCGCGCATGGCCGGCACCGCGGTGGCAGTCAACGAGTTCGGCGAAGTGCCGCTCGACCGCGACCTGATCGCGCACGACCGCGACCACACCGTCGTGATGGCCAACGGCTGCCTGTGCTGCAACCTCGCCGGCGACATGGAGGACGCGGTCATGCGCCTGTTCAGCCGCCGGCAGTCCGGCGGCCTGCCGGCGTTCGAGCGGCTGCTGATCGAGCCCTCCGGCTTGTCCGATCCCGCCCCGATTGCCCAGGCCATCCTGCGCAACCCGCTGCTGGCGCGGTCGATGCGGCTGGAGGCGATCGTCTGCACCGTCGACGCACTGTTCGCCGCCACCCAGCTTGCCCGGCATCCCGAAACCCGCAAGCAGGTCGCGCTGGCCGACACCCTGGTGCTGACCAAGACCGACCTGGCGGCGCCGGAGGTGGTGCGGCGCCTGCGTGCCGATCTGGCCGGCCTCAATCCCGCCGCACCGGTGCTGACCGCCGTGCAGGGCGAGGTCGATGCCGCCGCGCTGTTCCCGCCGCGCTTCCTCGACCGCACCGCCACCGCGCCGGACACCGCGCCGCGCTCGTTCCTGGCCGCCGACGAAGCCGATGCCGGCCATACCGCGCGCTATGCCTCGGCGTCGCTGCTGGCTGAATCCCCGCTGGACTGGCGCGCCTTCGAAGCCTGGCTGCGCCGCATCCGTATTGCCCATGCCGAAAACCTGCTGCGGGTGAAAGGCCTGCTGAACGTCGCCGGCGGGCCGGTGGTCGTCCAGGGCGTCCACCACGTTATCAGCGCGCCCGTCCGGCTCGACACCTGGCCGTCGATCGATATGCGGTCACGTCTTGTGCTGATCGCGGATCGTGCCACCATCGAAGCCGCACGGGAAAGCTGGGCGGAAGCGCTGCCCGGCCTCCTGGCACGGCCATAGGATCGCATCCCGGAAATGCCGGCCCGGTTGGATGTGGCGAAAGGCCCTCCGCCTTTGGCCCTGGCCACCATTGGAGGGGGATGGAGACTGGGGGCTGAGGTCGTGGCAGCGCTCCCGGAACGATCCGTGCCTGCGCATTCTTCCTTGATTTTCAACACGGAGAAAGCGGAGGGCGCACGAAGTGCCACGGAGACCGGACCTTGCGGGTGACTCGGCACCGGACGAACTGCATCCCCGGGCTGGCGATCAAAGCGCATCGCAGCGCCGGCGGGCGTGCCGGAAGCAGTTCATCTTTTGTACCTGACACACGGCCTACGCCGTGTCATTGGCTGACTCGTTCACACCCTTCGTGGCCCTCTGTGGTTCTTCGCGTTCTCCGTGTTAAAAATCGGTCGCCAATCCAGGCTCCGCCGCCGCCTTCGACCCACCCGGGACGACACCGCCGCTCGTCGCAACAACTCCGGGAATGGGGACGAATTCTCTGGGAGCCGGTAACAGGAGGAGACAACCGGAATGCGCGCCATCGATGTCCACGTTCATCCGATGAACGATGCGTATGTCAAAGCCAGCGCCCCGTTCATGCCGGCCGCCCAGCGGATGTTCAAAGGCAAGTTCGCCGCCCGTCCCGACAGCCAGATCGCCGACGATTTCCGCCGCGACGACTGCCTGGCGATCCCGATCGCCTGGGACGCCGAAAGTGGCGCCGGCGGCAGCGTCTATTCCAACGAAGCGCTGGCGCAACTGACAAAAGACTATCCCGACGTCTTCCTGCCCGGCTGGGCGATGGTCGATCCCTGGCGCGGCCGCAAGGGGCTGGAGGAGATCGAGCACGCGATCCGCGGCCTCGGCCTGCTCGGCGTCAAGTACCAGCCGCCGGTGCAGGATTTCTCCCCCAATGATCGCCGGTTCTACCCGATCTGGGACCTGCTGCAGTCGCTTGGCGCCCCGGTACTGATCCACAGCGGCACCACCGCCATCGGCGCCGGTGAGCCCGGCGGGCTGGGCTACAAGCTGGGGCACGCCCGGCCGATTCCAAACATCGACGATGTCGCCGCCGACTTCCCGCGATTGAACATCATCGCCGCGCATCCCGGGTGGCCATGGACCGAAGAATTGATCGCCGTAGCGATCCACAAGGGCAATGTATCAATCGACATTTCCGGCTGGGGACCAAAATATATCCCCGCGCCGTTGAAGCACGACATGCAGCGGCGGTTGCAGGATAGAGTGCTGTTCGGCTCCGATTACCCCGGCTGGAGCCCCGGGCAATGCTGTGACGAGTGGGAAATGGAAGGGTTCAAGCCCGGAATAATCGACAAGCTGTTCCACCAGAACGCCATCCGCATCCTGAAACTCGACGATGCAGTGGCAGCCGCCACGCGCGTGGCACGCTAGGTGCGCACCCAGGTCGGCATTATCGGGGCGGGGCCGGCGGGGCTGTTCCTGGCGCACCTGTTGCGCCGCGCCGGCATCGACTCGGTCGTCATCGAAAGCCGCAGCCGCGCCGACGTCGAGGGCACCGTTCGCGCCGGCGTGCTGGAGCACTGGGTCACCGTGCTGATGCAGGGCCTCGGGCTGGGCGAGCGGATGCTGCGGGACGGCCATTTCCACGACGGCATCACCCTGCAATGGAACCGCCAGCGCCACCACGTCGACATCGCGGGCCTGACCAACGGCAAGCACGTCACGCTGTATCCGCAGCACGAGGTGCTGAAGGACCTGATCGCCGGCCTGCTGGCCGCGGGCAACGAGATCATCTTCGGCGCCGGCGGCACCACGATCCGCGGCGCCGGGACGGACACCCCGGCGATCGATTTCCGCCGCGACGGCGCCGGCCCGCCGGAAACCGTCGATTGCGACTACGTCGTCGGCGCCGATGGGTTCCACGGCCCGGCGCGCCAGGCGATTCCCGCGGCGCACCGCACCGAATACCAGAAGATCTACCCGTTCGGCTGGCTCGGCATCCTGACCAAGGCGCCGCTGTCCTGGCACGAATTGATCTATTCCAACCAGCAGGACGGATTCGCGCTGCTCAGCACGCGCTCGCCCGACGTGCAGCGGATGTATCTACAATGTGATCCGGCGGATGACATCGCCAACTGGCCCGATTCCCGCGTCTGGGAAAACCTGCACGCCCGCCTGGATACCGCCGACTGGTCGCTGACCGAGGGCGCGATTTTCCAGAAAGGCATTATTCCCCTGCGCTCCTTCGTCTGTGAGCCGATGCAGTACGGCCGCCTGTTCCTGGCCGGCGACGCCGCCCATATCGTGCCGCCAACCGGCGCCAAGGGACTGAACCTGGCCGTCGCCGACGTACTTGTCCTGTCGCGCGCGCTGGAGGCGCAGTATCGGCGCAATAACCCGGCCGGCCTGGCGATGTACAGCGCAACGTGTCTGCGCCGGGTTTGGAAAGCCGAGCGGTTTTCCTGGTACATGACCACCATGCTGCACAGCAACGACCAGGAAACTGATTTTGAACGGCGCATCCACGTCGCCGATCTCGATCTGGTGCGGACATCAGAATCGTCCGCGCGGTCGCTGGCGGAGAATTATGTCGGGTTGCCGTTTGATGACCGTCATGAGTCAGGCTGAGTTGACAGTTCACAGTTCTGTCATTGGTGCGCAATACTACAAATTAGTAATCTTTTAAGTTTACCGCGGTCCGCTAACCGGCCTAGTGTAAACCGTGGTATGACACCTTATGTAAACGCCGGCGTTACCGTCGCGCAGGAGGGTAAGATCAACACCGCCGTTATCCCGGGCGTCAGCATTGCCCAGCCGGATGTCACGCTGCTGCTGGACCTGGACGGCATCATCCAGGGCGTGACCCTGTCGAACGACTTCTCCAGTGAATCGGTCGAGGAGTGGCGCGGCCGGCCCTGGTTCGAAACGGTGGCCGACATCGGCGGCAGCAAAGTGCTGCGCATGGTCGAGGACGCGCGGGAAAGTGGCGTCTCGGCCTATCGCCAGGTCAACCAGCGCTTCCCGAGCGGCCTTGAGCTGCCAATGGAGTACACCACCGTTCGTCTCGGTGGCAAAGACGGCCTGATCGCCGTCGGCCGCAGTCTGCGCGCCGTCGCCGAACTCCAGGCCCGCCTGATCGCCGCGCAGCAGGCAATGGAACAGGACTACTGGAAGTTGCGCGAAGTTGAAACGCGCTACCGTCTGTTGTTTGATGCCTCCAACGAAGCCGTGATCCTGCTGAACGCCGACACGCTGCGCATCGTCGAGGCGAATCCCGCCTCCATCCGCGCCCTCGGCCTCGCCCGCGGCCGCGACCTGCTGCCCGAGATCGTCCCGGAGGAGCGGGAGCCGTTCCAGGCCATGCTGCAGCGCGTGCGGCAGAACGGCCGCGCGCCCGGCGCGCTGATCCATCTCGGGCCGGAGCAGGTCGCCTGGATCGCCCGCGCCTCGATGATGACCGGGGAGCCGGGGCCGATGTTCATGGTCCAGCTCTCGCTCGCCGACAGCAACCAGCCGGCGGCGTCGAACCTGGAGCAGACCGCGCTGGACGAATTCGTCGATCGCCTGCCGGATGCCTTTGTCGTGATCGACCGCGACGGCATCGTCCGCCGCGCCAACCGCGCCTTCCTCGACCTGGTGCAGGTGGGGGCCGAGGGCGCGGTGCTGGGCGAGCGGCTCGGCAAGTGGCTGTCGCGGCCCGGGGCGGACCTGCCGGTGCTGCTGGCCAACCTGCACCGCCACGGCACGGTGCGGCTGTTCGCCACCAGCATGACCGGCGACCTGGGCGGCGAGACCGAGGTGGAAATCTCCGCCGTCGGCAACCCCGTCAGCCGCGCCGCGCATATCGCCCTGCTGATCCGCGACGTCGGCCGCCGCCTGCTGTCGAACGAGGCGACCACCAATGTGCAGGCCGCGCTGGCCGCGATCATCGAGCAGACCGGCAAGACATCCCTGCGCGTGCTGGTGCGCGACGCCGTCGGCCTGGTGGAGCGGCACTATATCGATGCAGCCCTGCAACTGGCCAACGGCAACCGCACGGCGGCCGCGGAAATTTTAGGTCTCAGCCGCCAGGGCTTCTACAAAAAGCTTGCACAATACGAAATGGAAGGGCATTCGCGGGCAAGTTCCGATACAGACGAATAGTCCAACCGATGGGAGTTCGCCTTGCTGTCGCGTGCTGTCTCTACGCCAGCTTTCGGTCAGGCGAATCTTTCGAACTGTGAACGCGAGCAGATCCACCTCGCGGGGTCCATCCAGCCGCATGGCTGCCTGCTGGTCATCCGCGAAGCTGATGGCATCATCGTCCAGGCCAGCGCCAACGCCGCTTCGTTCCTTGGCCTGAGCGGCAATATAGCCAGCGGCGACATCGTCGGCCGCGGCATTGACGTCCTGGAAGGCGACCTGGCGCAGCAGTTGCGCCCCCATTTGTCCGATCCCCTGCACGAGATCGCGCGCGGCGTGCGCTGCCATGTCGGCAACCCGCTGGCGCCGTTCGACGGCCTGGTCCACCGCCCCGCGGCCGGCGGGCTGATCGTCGAACTGGAACGCGCCGGCCCGTCGGTCGATCTCTCCCAGCACCTGGAGCGTGGCTTGCAGCGCATCATCGCCGCCGGGTCGCTGCGCGCGCTGTGCGATGAAACCACCCGCATCTTCAAGGCGCTGACCGGCTACGACCGGGTGATGGTCTATCGCTTCGACGACCAGGGCCATGGCGAGATCCTGTCCGAGGAACGCGAACCAGCGATGGAAGCCTATCTTGGCAACCGCTATCCGTCGTCCGACATCCCGCAGATCGCCCGCCGCCTCTATGAACGCAATCGCGTGCGCGTGCTGGCCGACGTCGAGTTCGCGCCGGTGCCGCTGGTGCCGCCGCTGTCCCCGGTGACCGGCGCCGAGCTGGACATGTCGCTGTGCTTCCTGCGCAGTTCCTCGCCGATCCATGTGCAGTATCTGAAGAACATGGGCGTGCGGGCGACGCTGGTGGTGTCGCTGATGGTCAACGGCAAGCTGTGGGGCCTTGTCTCCTGCCACCACCGCGTGCCGCGCTTCGTCCACTTCGAGGTGCGGGCCGTGTGCGACCTGCTGGCCGAAGCCGTCGCCACCCGCATCGCCGCGCTGGAAAGTTTCGCCCAGGCGCAGGCCGAGCTGTCGGTGCGCCGGCTGGAACAGCGCATGATCCGGGCGATCTCGCGTGAGGGCGACTGGCGCGGCGCGCTGTTCGACGGCTCCAACATCCTGCTGGAGCCGGTGCAGGCGACCGGCGCCGTGCTGCTGTACGAAGGCGAGGTCCGTACCATCGGCGACGTGCCCGACACCGTGGCGCTGCGCAAGCTCGGCGCCTGGCTCGATCGGCAAGCGGGCAACGGCGTGATCTCCACCGCCTCGCTCGGCACCGACGCGCCGGAATTCGAACTGCTGACCGCGATCGCCAGCGGCCTGCTGGCGACGCCGGTGTCGACCGCGCCGGGCGAGTACCTGATCTGGCTGCGGCCCGAGCGGGTGCGCACCGTTACCTGGGGCGGCAACCCGTTCAAGCCGACGCTCATCGGCGACGACCCGGCGACCCTGTCGCCGCGGCGCTCGTTCGCGCAGTGGCACCAACTGGTCGAGGGCACCTCCGACCCCTGGAGTGAGGCCGACATCGCCTTCGCCCGCCTGGTGGGCGAGACGGTCAGCGACGTCATCATCCAGTTCCGCTCGGTGCGCATGCTGCTGGCCGAGGACCAGCTCAACCAGGTGCGCCGGCAGGTGGAGCAGTCGGCCCAGCCGGTGATGATCGCCGATGCCGACGGCCGCATCCTGAAGACCAACGCCGCCTTCGACGCCCTGCTGCCCGATCTTCCCGGCCGCCCGGCCGAGGTTGCCGACTTGCTGCCGCTTTTCAACGATCCGCGGGAAGTCGGCCGCCGCCTCGACGACCTGGTGACCCACCGGCACGCTTGGCGCGGCGAGGTGGTGCTGGCTGGCCGCAACTCCGTGCAGACGCCGCTGCTGGTGCGCGGCGACCCGGTGTTCACGTCGCTGGACCGCATCCTCGGCTTCGTGCTGCTGTTCACCGACCTGACCGAGCGCAAGGCAGCCGAGGCGGCGCGGCGCAGCTTCCAGGAAGGGGTGATGGAGCAGCGGCCGTCGGTGCCGGCACAGTTCGATTCCAGCACCGACCTTCAGTTCCGCTCGATCCTTTCCACCATCGGCGAGAACGCGCAACTGGCGGCGCTGGAGATCGCCGATCGGGTGGACCCGGCGCACATGCCGAGGATGCTGGAGGCGCTGCGTGCGTCGGTGGCGCGCACCGCCGAGGTGTTGCGTTCCCTGCTGTGGCACGTCCCCCGCCAGGGACGCACGCCGCCGATGAGCGGGCGGGACGTGTCAGACCCGCATGACGGGCCTGACGACAACTGACCATCATACTTGACGGTCCTGTTGCAGGTCTGGATAAGCACGCCTCCGTGCGCCGGACAGTGAAAAGAACCCCTGGAGTGGCTATGCGACGAACCCCTGGGCGACTGATGCGGCGGCACGCGCCGAAGCGGGCTGTGGGTCTTCCTGCCTGCGGCGTCATTCATCCTCTTGCCCATTGGTTATTCTGATGACACGCCCCGTTTTTCCGTTCGCCGCGATCGTCGGCCAGGACGACATGAAGCTGGCGATCCTGATGGCCGCGGTCGACCAGGGTATCGGCGGCGTGCTGGCGTTCGGCGACCGCGGCACCGGCAAGTCCACCACCATCCGTGCCCTGGCCGCATTGCTGCCGCCGATGAAGGTGATGCAGGGCTGCCGCTATCACTGTGATCCGGCCTCGCCCGATACCTGGTGCGCGGACTGCCGCGCCTTGGGCAAGGGCAAGACCGTCACCGTGCCCGTGCCGGTCGTGGACCTGCCACTGGGCGCCACCGAAGACCGCGTCGTCGGCGCGCTGGACCTGGAACGCGCGCTGACCGGCGCCAAGGTGTTCGAGCCCGGGCTGCTGGCCCGCGCCAACCGCGGCTTTCTCTATATAGATGAGTGCAACCTGCTCGAGGACCATCTGGTCGACCTGCTGCTGGATGTTGCGGCGTCCGGCGAGAATGTGGTCGAGCGCGAGGGCCTGAGCATCCGCCACCCCGCCCGCTTCGTGCTCATCGGCTCCGGCAACCCGGAAGAGGGCGAGCTGCGCCCGCAGCTGATCGACCGCTTCGGCCTGTCCGTCGAGGTGCGCACGCCGCAGGATCTGCCGACACGCATGGAGGTCATCCGCCGCCGCGACGCGTTCGAGCGTGACCCCGCCGGCTTCCTGGAGACCTGGAAGAAGGCGCAGGACAAGACCCGCAAGCGGATCGTCGAGGGCCGCAACCGCCTGGCCGGCGTCACCGTGCCGGACGCCTCGCTGGAGCAGGCCGCCAAGCTGTGCATGGCGCTGGGCACCGACGGCCTGCGCGGCGAACTGGTGCTGATCCGCGCCGCCCGCGCCTTCGCCGCCCTGGAGGGCGACAAGGGAGTACTCGATCGGCATCTGCGCCGGATGGCGCCGATGGTGCTGAGCCACCGCCTGCGCCGCAACCCGCTGGACGAGGCGGTCGCCAGCGTCCGCGTCGCCCGGGCGGTCGAGGAACAGTTCGGCGCATGAGCGGCGCGGCTGCCAGCGGGGCGGCCAATTGGGCCGCCGCGCTTCAGTCTCTTTCGCTGTTCGCGGCGGACCCCATCGGCCTGGGTGGGATTTCGCTGCGCGCCGGCGCCGGCCCGGTGCGCGACCGCTGGCTGAAGATTCTCTACGACTCGCTGCCGCCCGAGATGCCGCTGCGCCGCGTGCCGCTGAACGCCGGCGACGACCGCCTGCTGGGCGGGCTGGACCTGGCGGCGACGCTGCAGGCCGGGCGCCTGATCGAGCAGAAGGGCCTGCTGTCGGAGGCCAACGGCGGGGTGATCGTCCTCGCCATGGCCGAGCGCATCGAATTGGGCGCCGCCGCGCGGCTGCGCTCGGTGTTCGACGAGGGCGTTGTGACCTTGCAGCGCGACGGCCTGTCGCGCGTGCTGCCGGCGCGGTTCGCCATGGTCGCGCTGGACGAGGGCGCCGATGTGGACGAGCGTCCGCCGGCCTCGCTGCTGGATCGAATGGCGTTCCTGGTCGACCTGACCAACGTGTCGCTGCGGGACATCGACTTCGACGACTGGACCGGCACCGAGTCCCTCAAGGCGCGGCGGGACGCCGTGGCCGAGGAACGGGCGCCGCCGGTTGTCATCCACGCCGGCAACCAGGCCGAGACCGACAAGGCGGTGGAAACCCTGTGCAACGTCGCCGCGGCGCTGGGCGTGGACTCCATCCGCGCCCCGCTGTACGCGCTGCGGGCCGCCCGGGTCGCCGCGGCGCAGGACGGCCGCACCGAGGTGGACCAGGACGACCTGTCCCTGGCCGTCGCCCTGGTCTACGGCCCCCGCGCTACCCGCCTGCCGCAGCAACAGCAGCCGGAGGAAGCCCCGCCCGAACCCGAGCCGCCGCCCGAGGACCAGCAGGAACCCCCGCCGCCGGACGACGACGACGACAAGGACAAGATCCCCGACCTGCCGCTGGAAGACATCGTGCTGGAGGCCGCTCTGGCCACCCTGCCGCCCGACTTGCTGTCGCAGCTTGCCTCCATGAGTGGCCGCGGTCAGGTGCGCATGCCCGGCCGCGTCGGCCAGGCGAAGATGTCGCTGAAGCGCGGCCGTCCCATCGGCACCCGCCAGGGCGAGCCGAAAGGCGGCGCGCGGCTGCACCTGCTGGAGACGCTGAAGGCCGCCGCCCCGTGGCAGACGCTGCGCCGTCACGCCCGGGAGCACAAGTCGGAGCGGTTCGAGGTGCGGCGCGACGACTTCCGCATCATCCGCTTCCGCCAGCGCATTGGCACCACGACGGTGTTCGCGGTGGATGCCTCGGGCTCCGCGGCGATGAACCGGCTGGGCGAGGCGAAGGGCGCGGTCGAGCTGCTGCTGGCCGACTGCTACGTGCGCCGCGACCAGGTGGCGCTGATCGCCTTCCGCGGTTTGGGCGCGCAGTTGCTGCTGCCGCCGACAAGCTCCCTGGTGCGGGCCAAGCGCAGCCTGGCCGGGCTGCCGGGCGGCGGGCCGACTCCGTTGGCCGCCGGCATCGAGGCTGCGACCGCGCTGGCGGAAAGCATCCGCCGCGGCGGCCGGACCCCGGTGATCACGCTGCTGACCGACGCCCGCGCCAATATCGGCCGCGACGGCCTGGGTGGGCGGCCGAAAGCCGAGGCCGAGGCGCTGGAGAGCGCGCGGGCGCTGCGGGCACTGGGGATCGCGACGCTGCTGGTGGACACCTCGCCGCGGCCGAACCCGTTCGCCCGGACGCTGGCGGCCGAGATGAACGCGCGCTACGTGCCGCTGCCGTATGCGAACGCCAATGCGCTGACCAATGCGGTGCGATCGGCGGCGGGGGTGTAGGGACGGGCCGGGGATGTGCCTGTCCTGGTGGCGTCGTTCGCTGCGCCTGGCTTGGGCTGGTGTGCCACACGGGATGCGGCCGCAGCGTATTTGACTCCGCATTTTCAACACGGAGGAAGCGAAGAATCCACGAAGGGCCACGAAGCTGTCCGGGGGACGGCAAGCCGATCGGCTGGTTGGCACCGCCCGGCAATTCCGGGCGCTTCGCGCGGAGCGCAACATCACTTTTCTTCGTGGCGCTTCGTGGATTCTTCGCTTCCTCCGTGTTGAAAATCCGCCGGCGCCGCAAGCACCACCGCCAGGCCAGTACGCACCACCGCCAATCCCCCGCTCCCCCAGGACGGAGAGGCACCGCGCATGACGTTCCGGCGAAATAACCGCCCGCCGCTCATCACGCCATTGAGCAACTGGCGCGAATGCGGCATATTCCCATATCATCATCATGACCTATCATCTCTCCTGGGACCGTGACGGCCGCGACTGGCCGCACCGCGAAGCCAGCCGCTTCATCGAGGCGGCCGGGCTGCGCTGGCATGTCCAGATCATGGGGCAGGGGCCGGCGGCGCTGCTGCTGCACGGCACCGGCGCCTCGACCCATTCCTTCCGCGACCTCGCGCCGCTGCTGGCGCAGCGTTACACCGTGGTCATGCCGGACCTGCCCGGCCACGGCTTCACCGCCACGCCGGCGACCAGCGAAGGATTCACGCTGCCCGGCGTATCCGCCGGCATCGCCGCGCTGCTGGATAGCCTGCACATGCGGCCCGTCATCGCCGTCGGCCACTCGGCCGGCGCGGCCATCGCCATCCGCATGGCGCTGGACGGCCTGATCGACCCCCGCGTCATCATCAGCCTGAACGGGGCGCTGCTGCCCTATCCCATCCCGTCCTCCGGCATCGTCGCCGCCGCCGCCCGCGCCGTCTGGAGCTCGCCCCTGACCGCCCGTGCCTTCGCCTTCATGGCCGGCGCCGATTCGACCGTGGAGCGGATGCTGCGCGGCACCGGCTCGACGATCGATTCCGCCGGAAAGCGCTACTACGGCCGCCTGGCAAGCAACCCCGGCCACGTCGCCGCCGCCATGGCGCTGATGGCGAACTGGGACCTGCATCCGCTGCTGCGCGACATCCCCACCCTGAAGCCGCACCTCGTGCTTGTCAGCGGCAGCAAGGATGGCATGGTGCCGCCGTCCGAGGCCTACCGCATCCGCTCGGTGGTGCCGAACGCTGAACTGATTCCGCTGCGCGGCCTGGGGCACCTTGCGCATGAGGAACGGCCCGGCGAGATTGCGGCCCTGGTTGAGAGGATGGTGCCGCATGAGACTGCCGGCTGATCACCCGCAGCGGATCGAGCTGAACAACGAGGTACACGCCCGCCCGCCGGAGCCGCTGGTGGCGCCGACGCGGCTGTCGTACCTGGCGTTGTTCTGCGACCCGGCGCAACGCGACGCCGGCGCGGCCGCGGTGCGCGAGCTGTGCGCGCGCTACAGCGTCCCGCCGCCGGCCGACAAGGTGCTGCACTTCAACGCCAACCTCGGCCCGTTCCGGCTGAAATGGGAACGCCACACCGAGTTCACCCGCTTCATGTTCATCGTCGACGGCGCGGTGGAGGACCCGTTCGCCCGGCCGGCCATCGCCATGGTGCCGCAGGACTGGGTGGAATCGCTGCCCGGGCAACTGATCGTCGCCGCGCACCTCGCCTTCGTGCCAGGTGAGCCCGGGCCGCTGGACCCCCGTGCCATCGGCGCGCGCTGGTTCAACGGCAACAATCTCATCGGCTCCGCGGTCTCCGGCGGCGCGGCCACGGCGCTGGCTGATTTCCAGATCCATTACGACGGCTTCGCCCGCCACCTGGTGCTGGACCACGGCACCACGCCCTGGCAGGCCGGCCGCATCGCCCAGCGGCTGCTGGAGATCGACACTTATAAAATGATGGCGCTGCTGGCGCTGCCGGTCGCCCGCGCCGCCGGTTCGCTGCTGACCGAGGCCGGGCAGGAACTGGCGCAGATCACCCGTAGCCTGGTGTCCGCCGACGAAACCGCCGAACCCGGCCTGCTCAACAGCCTGACCCGGCTGGAGGCCGAGATCGAGAACCAGCAGTCCGAGACTCGCTACCGCTTCAGCGCCTCCAACGCCTATTACGAGCTGGTGCAGCGCCGCATCGACGAGTTGCGCGAGCAGCGCATCCAGGGCCTGCAGACCTTCCGCGAGTTCATCGAGCGCCGCCTGGCCCCGGCGATGAACACCTGCCGCTCGGTCGCCGCGCGTCAGGAGGCGTTGTCACAGCGCGTCGGCCGCACGACACGCCTGCTGTCAACCCGCGTTGACCTGACGCGGGAGCGGCAGAACCAGGCGCTGCTGGAGTCGATGAACCGCCGCGCCAGGCTGCAACTGCGGCTGCAAACGACGGTCGAGGGCCTGTCGGTCGCCGCCATCACCTACTACACCTCCGCCCTGGTCGGCCATGCCACGGAGGCGCTGAAGATCGAGGGGCTGCCTGTCGATCCCGACCTGGCGATGGGGATAAGCATCCCGCTGATCGCGGTGGCGGCGTGGTTCGGCATCCACCACCTTCGCCGCAAGGTCATGGGGCCGGGCGGCGACTAGTACACCTCGCCGGAAGAACGAACCCCATTTCGACGGCCGCTCACGCAGCGAGCGGCTTGCCGGTCATGGTCCACTTGAACGGCTTGGCGAGGGTGCGGTTGAAGTAGGCGATGAAGGCCTCGA
>NZ_NHRY01000093.1 GCF_002937115.1 Rhodopila globiformis
CTACCTCCCATCAGGCTGCTCGGTCCCCGCCTCGGTTGCCACGGCGGCGGCGCCGCTTGTACGGAACTGGATTTTCCGCGGGCGCAGGCGGAACAATGTGGCCAAATCAGCAGCTCCGGAACGCTCCCGACTGGCAAAATGCCCGCTGATAGGCACCAAGTTCTTCGATCACCCGCCAAATGCAGCGGATTGTGCAATGAATGCCCGGGGGGACGAATAATACCAACGGCCCAGACCACTGACCGCTTTCGCGTGGATTTCTGGTCGGCCATTCCTGGTGATTACGTCCCGAAAAACGGTCATCGGACAGGGCCGTTGGTATAAGGCGGGGTGAACCGCCATACGAGCGGTTTCCCAGAAGCGCGGCACCAGATCCGCCTCCGTTCAGCTATGCCCCGCCGCATCGCCTCCATCTCCCGGTCTTCACGAGCACCTCCACCCGTCCGCGTGTTCAGGCGACAACGAGGTCCGCGCCAAGCGCCCCCGCGCCGGCAGCGTCGATGCCGGCGAGCGCGGCGTTAACCCGATGGTAACCAGTTGTCCCGATAGTTGCGGCGATCGCCGGATTATCCGGCCAGTGCCGGAGTGTGCCGTGATGCCAAGCCTTGCCTCCCTGCGCCTTGCCCCGAAGATCGGCCTGTCCATCGCCCTGTTCCTGCTGCCGATCGCGCTGATCCTGGCCTTGCTGGCGAGCGGCCAGAACAAGGACATCGCATTCGCCTCGATGGAGGTGTCCGGCGCCCGCGCGCTGGCGGTGCTGGGCGGCATTCAAGCCGGGATCGATCGCGCGCTGCAATCCAACGCGAGCTATACGCCGCAGGGCGGCGCCGAGCTGGCATCAGCGGACTTCGCCACGTTGTCCCTTGGCCAGGACGCCACCGGCCTGGCGCAGGTGCTGCGGGACGCGGAGGGCGCCGCCCGCCTGGGCACGGCCCGCGCCGGCTTGCGCGACCTGCAGTCCAGGGTCGGCGACCACAGTAACCTGATTCTGGGTAACGTGCTGGACACCTACTACCTCACCGACGTCGTGCTGAACCGCCTGCCCGACCTGCTCGACCGCCTGGCCGACATCGGCAAGCTCGCGGCGGCGCAGGGAACGTCGGTCGAGGCGCGGGCGGAGTTCCTGATTGCCCTGGGTGAACTCTCGGCGGTGCTGGACGGCCTGGACGCCTCGATGCACGCCACCGCGAACGACGATCCGACCGGCCTGCGCAAGACCACCTTGCTGCGCGATTACCTACCCTTGCATGCCGATCTGGCGGCGCTGGTCGAGCGGCTGCACGCCTCGGCCGACGCCGGCGGAAGCGCCGCCCTGCTCGACCGCTGCGCCGGCTTCATGCAGCAGGCGACTGCCGACCTGGAGCGGGCGCTGGCCGGGCGCGTGTCGCACCTGGGGATGGTGCAAGACCTGGCGTTCGCCGCGACGTTCGTGCTGTTCGGTCTCGCCGCGGCCGGCATGCTGCTGGTGATCCGCAGCGGCGTGGTGCGGCCGGTGAACGCCCTGTGCCTCGCCACGCGCCGCCTGGCGCGAGGAGAGCTGGACGCCCCCGTGCCGCTGCGCGACGCCAGCGACGAGGTTGCCGAACTGGCCCGCGACATCGCCGCGTTCCGCCAGGCGCTGATCAACAAGGCCGGGCTGGAAACCGATCGGGTCCACGCCGCGCAGGTGCAGAGCCAGCGGCACGCCGCCATCGGCAACCTGACGCGCGACTTCAACACCGCCATCGGCGGCCAGCTCTGCGGCCTGAGCAGCGCGCTGCAGCAGATGCGCGCCACGACCGATGCCGTTGCCGCCCGCGCCGAAGGCACCAGCCGTGACGCCGGCGATCTCGCCGGCCGCGCCCGGCTCGCGGACCAGAACACCCAGGCTGTCGCCGCCGCGACCGAACAGCTCGCGGCCAGTTCGCGCGAAATCGCTGCCGCGGTGGCGCGGTCGACCGAGGCCGGCCGGCAGATGCAGGCGCAGACCGAGCAGGCCGGCAGCGTCATGGCGGAACTGACCGAGGTGGTGGACGGCATGGCCCGGGTGATCGAGCTGATCAGCAGCATCGCCAGCCAGACCAACCTGCTGGCGCTGAACGCGACGATCGAGGCGGCACGGGCCGGCGAGGCGGGCAAGGGCTTCGCCGTGGTGGCCTCGGAGGTGAAGGCGCTGGCTGGGCAGACGGCGCGCGCCACCGAGGATATCGGCCGGCAGGTCGGCGCCGTGCAGGGCTCGGCCGGCCGCGCCGTCGACCTGATGCGGCTGGTGGCCGGACAGGTGGGCATGGTGGAGGCGAGCGGCACCGCGATCGCCGCCGCGATCGAACAGCAGGGCAGCGCCACGCAGGACATCAGCCGCAACGTGCAGGAGACGGCGCTGAGCATCCAGGAAGTGGCGCAGCGCATGGGCGGCCTGGGCGACGATGCGGACGCGACGAAGGAAAGCGCCGAGGTGATGATGGCCTCTTTCCAGCGGATGGCGAACCAGGCGGATGGCCTGCACAAGGAAATCGAGGCCTTCCTCGGCTCGCTGGCGCAAGCCGCCGATCGGCGGATGCACGAGCGGCATCCGGTGGATGATGCGGTGGAGATCACCTCGGCCGAGGGGCAGGTTTTCCAGGGGCGCGCCACCGACCTTGGCGAAGGCGGCGTGGCGGTGCACTGCAATGCCTCGTGGCCTGCCGGCGAGGACGTCAGAGTCGGCGGGCTGACGTCGCAGCCTTTGAGGGCGCGCGTGGTCGCCTCCGGCAACGGCCTGCTCCGGCTGCACTTCTGCTACGACCTGCAAACGCAGGCGGCAATCGAGGCACTGATCAGGCGACGCTTTCCTCCGGCGGTCGGCCAGGCGGCCTGATCGTCGGGAGAGTGCCATCGGTCATGGCGGGTCGCCCCATGTCTTCGGCCATGGTCGCTGCTGTTTCGTCATGGCGGGCGGGACCCCCGGCGGCGGTGGAGCCTGGATTGGGGACCGCTCTCAACACGGAGAAAACGAAGGACCTCCGAGGGCCACGAAGGGTGTGAACGGGTCAGACAACGAAGCGCCGCAGGCCATCCTTCAGGAATGCGGCACGAATGCATCCGGACAGACCCGGGTCGATCCCGCGCTGCACCACGATTGCCCAACGACGATGCGGTTCGTCCGGTCCCGACAGGCCAGCAAGGTCCGGTCTTCGTGGCCCTCGATGGTCCTTCGTTTTCTCCGTGTTGAAAATTTCGAGGCTCTTGTCGGGTTCCGGGGTGGACGGGTGAGGCGTCCCACGGCCCCGAAATCCAACCAGAACCGTGTTGAAAAGGTCCACGACACTGCCCTGTCGAATGACGTGCGCCCCCGCTGCGGCAACAGCCCTGCTGCATTTGCGTTCATCTGCGGTTCCATTTCTGCTTTGGAGCAGCACATATGCGTTGGAACATCCCTCCCGCCGCCAGGCTGATGCAGGAACCGCAGATGAACGCAAATGGGCCGGTGGTGAACTGGACCTCCAACCGTACTGTCGGCCGCGCGCCGATTGTTGCCAGGGCGCTCGGTTGCGGTTTTCAAGGCTCCTGCCGGGCGCCGGATGGGCGGTGAAGCGTCTCACCACCCCGAAATCCAACAAGAGCCAATTTTGAAAGCCTAAACAAGCACGAGCGGTTCCGGATGGCGCTGCTACTACCCGCCGCGGATCCAGCCCCCGGACTTTGCCGGCCATGGCCAAGACAAACGGCGAAGAGCCCTCCTCCACGTCCACGCAGAGTCGGCTCCTGTGCGTCTGTCCTGGCGCGTCCGAGGGCGTTTCCCGGTATGACTACTGGTGCCGGTTTTCCGATGACGTGGTCGAGCGCCCAGCGGGCGGGCTGACGTGCGACTTGGTCTCCCGGCCGGTATCGCCCATCGTGGTGGTCTTCAATGCCGAGCCGTTCGTCGACGACATATGCGACCGGGTGTCGTTGGAGGTTACCGCGCCGGCGGTGGCGGCGGTGTCCGGGCGGCCGGATGTCGTGCTCTTCAGCGCCGCGCCGTTGTCCGGCCCCTTGTTCTGCTGTGCCAGGCTACCGGCTGCGGAGAAAGCCAGCATGCCAGCCGCCAACAGCATCGTGCGTGAGATCGGAGACATTTCTGCGTCCTTTCAACCGAATGGCCGCCTTGAACACTTGCGGCGATGTCGGGTGAACGATGTGAAACCAGTTGCGCATTGCAGCATCACGCAGACTCGACAATGGCTGCGACGGGCTCGCCCTGACATGTCTTGTCAATAACAAACACCCAGTTGCGGCCGTTGGTTTGGACGCGCGCTCGTTGGCCTGCCGTCATGGCGGATGCAGGTCCGCCATGACGATGACGGCGCGCCGACCTGGCCTTTTCTCCGATCAGCGCGTCACGCCAGCAGCGCGGCGGCCTCGTGCAGCGTCAGCGGCCGCGTGCCCAGCAACGCGTCGCCGATCGGCCGTTCCCACGCCGCCTCCTCGGGCGCCAGCGGATCGGCCGGCGACAGGCGATGCGCCAGCACGCACCGTGCCACCAGGGCACGCCGCGCGTCGGCATCGGGCTGGGCGCCTTCCCAGGCCAGCAGCACGGCGCTGGCGGCGTCGTACAGCGCCGTCGCCGCCTGGCGCGCCAGGGTCTCCTGCCCGGACGCGGCCACCCGCTCGGCCAGGGCGACGGCGCGGTCGAGCGCGGTGCCCAGGGCGTTGCGGAACGGCGCCGGCAGGGCCGCGGCGGCCTCCAGGCGGTGCCGCAGCATCGTGTGCAGGGCATGCTGGGCGCCGGTCCTGCCGACGGCGCGGGTGATGACGTCCAGTGCGTTGATGTTGCTGGTGCCTTCCCACAGCAGGCCGACCTGGGCGTCGCGGATCAGGCGGGGATTGACCCAGTCCTCGATGTAGCCGTTGCCGCCGCGCGCCTCCATCGAGCCGGTGGCGACGGCGACGTTGTCGCGGCAGGCGCGCAGCTTCAGCAGCCCGGTCAGGATGCGCAGTTCCTCCCTGGCGCCGCGGCCGAGCGCGTCGGCGGTGCACAGTGCCATCGACAGCGCCTGCTCCGCCGGCACCACTATTTTCATCAGTTGCCGGCGCATCAGCGGGAATTCGGCGACCGGACGGCCGAAGACGATGCGGCCGCGGGCGGCAGCCAGCGCCTCGTTCAGGCAGCGGCGCATCATCGCGGCGGCGCGCACGCCGTGCGATAGGCGCGAGAGGTTCACCTGCTGCATCATCTGCTTCAGTCCCTGGTCCTCCTGCCCGACCAGGTAGGCCTCGGCGCCGTCCAGGCGGATTTCGCCGCTGGCCATGGATTTGGTGCCCAGCTTGTCCTTCAGCCGGACGATCCGGTAGGCGTTGCGGGCGCCGTTGCGGGTCCGGCGCGGCAGGGCGAACAGCGCCAGGCCGCCGGTGCCGGCGGGGGCGCCCTCGGGGCGGGCCAGCATCAGCGCGACGTCGGCGTCGGTGTGCGAGCAGAACCACTTGTCGCCGTACACCCGCCAGGTATCGCCCTGCCGGCGTGCCACCGTCTCGATCGCGCCGACGTCGGAGCCGCCGGCCTTCTCGGTCATGAACTGCGTGCCCTTCCACAGCGTGGACAGGTCGTCCGACAGCATTTGCGGCAGCAGGTAGTCCTGCAGCGCGTTGCTGCCGAAGGTGCGGATCAGGTGGATCGAGGTGTCGGTGACGCTGATCGGGCACATCAGGCCGAACTCGGCCTGCACGAACAGGTACTGGAACGCGTACTTCGCCACCGGCGGCAGCGGGCGGTCCATGCCCAACACGCCGCCGCGGTGCGACATGGCGTGGAACTGGAAGTCGCCGAAGGCGATCCGCTCCATCTCGCGATAGGCCGGGTGGTACTCGATCCAGTCCTCGTCCCGCCCGAATCGGTCCCGCGCATGCAACACCGGCACATGCCGATCGGCCTCACGCGCGAGGGTGTCGAGGCGGCCGCCGGCGAGTTGGCCGAGGCGCTGGTAGTGCGGCGTCAAATGCGCCAGCACCGACGCCGGCAGATACAGCCGCAGCAGGTCGCGCAGCCCGGGGTCCACGGCATAGAAATCCATGCCGGCGCAGTCGGGAGCGATCCAGTCGGAACCCGTACGGGGATGGTCCGGGCGCATGCGTTCCTCCACGATTTTTCGTTGATCCGCTCTTGCGGCGACGGATACCGCGTGGACCCGGATCGGCCAAATTGCAAGAACGTGCGGGCCGAAGGCCATGGGACGGAGGGCGCTGATCTTGCCGCCGTACATCCGCTCGTGCGACGACAGGGCAACCGCGCCGCTCAACCCAGTCGCCGGAGACGCACCATGGATCAGTCGACCCTCGACGCCCTGCTCGGCTTCGCCCCGGATTACGACTCGCCGATCCCCTACATACGCCGCACGCGCGCGTATTACGCCGCCATCGGCTACACCACGGCTTACCGTTGGGCGCATTATCTCGCCGCCCCGTTCACCCGGTTGGCGAAGCCGCTCGGCCAGTGCACGGTTGCGATCGTCACCACCGCCGCGCCGTACCAGCCGGACAAGGGCGACCAGGGGCCGGGCGCGGCGTACAACGGCAGCGCCAAGTTCTACAGCGTGTATTCCGGCGACACGGCGCAGGACCACGACCTGCGGATCTCGCATATCGGCTACGACCGCATCCACACCGCCGCCACCGACGGCAACACCTGGTTCCCGCTGCCCGCCCTGCGCCGCGCCGCCACCACCGGCCGCATCGGCGCCGTCGCCGCCCGCTTCCACGGCGCGCCCACCAACCGCAGCCAGCGCGTCACCATCGAGACCGACGCGCCGGAAATCCTGGCCCGCATCCGCCAGGACGGCGCCGACGCCGCCATCCTGGTGCCGAATTGCCCGGTCTGCCACCAGACCTGCGCGCTGACCGCCCGCCATCTGGAGGCCAACGGCATTCCCACCGTGCTGATGGGCTGCGCCAGGGACATCGTCGAGCACGCCGCCGCGCCGCGCTTCCTGTTCAGCGACTTCCCGCTGGGCAACAGCGCCGGCAAGCCGCACGACGTGGCTTCGCAGGACCGGACCCTGGCGCTGGCGCTGGACCTGCTGGAAGCCGCCCCCGGGCCGCAGACCACGATGCAGTCGCCGCTGCGCTGGAACGAAGACGGACGATGGAAGCTCGACTACCTGAACCTGGAGCAGCTTGGCGAAGAGGAACTGCAGCGCCGCCGCGCGGAGTTCGACCGCCAGAAGGAGCTTGCCCGCCCGAACCGGCCCTCGGATCAGCCGGTGAAGGCGGCATGACCGCCCGCCCGTTCAGCGGCGTCCGCATCCTGGACTTCACCCAGGTGCTCGCCGGCCCCTACGCCAGCTACCAACTCGCGCTGCTGGGCGCCGACGTCGTCAAGATCGAGCGCCGCGGCGGCGAGGACATGCGCCGCACGCCGCTGTCGCGCCAATGGTCCGGGCGCAACATGGCCTCGGCCTTCCTCGCGGTGAACGGCAACAAGAAAAGCCTGACGCTCGACCTGCAGAAGCCGGCGGCGCGGGAGATCGTGCTGCGGCTGGCGGAAACGGCCGACGTGGTGATGGAGAATTTCCGCGCCGGCGTGATGGACCGCCTCGGGCTGGGCCACGCGGCGCTGTCGGCGGTCAATCCGCGGCTGATCTATTGCGCCATCTCCGGCTTCGGCCAGACCGGCCCGTCCAGCCAGGAGGCCGGCTACGACGGCAAGATCCAGGCGATGTCGGGCATCATGGCGATCACCGGCCACCCGGAGACGGGGCCGACGCGCGCGGGCTTTGCCGTGTGCGACATCCTGTCGGGGGCGACGGCGGCGTTCGCGGTGTCCTCGGCGCTGTTCCAGCGGACGCAGACCGGGCGCGGCCAGTTCATCGACGTCTCGATGCTGGAGGCGAGCCTGGCGTTCCTGAGCACGCAGATCGCCGACTACACCGTCGCCGGCCATCATCAACAGCAGGCGGGCAACCAAGCGGTCAGCCGCAAGGTCACCGCCAACCTGTTCCGCGCGAAGGACAGCTTCCTGCTGCTGGCGGTGAACGACGAAAAGCAGTACCGGGCGCTGATGACGACCATCGGCCGCGCCGACGTGCTGGACGATCCGCGCTTCGCCGACTGGTTCCTGCGCAGGCAGCACGAGACGGAGCTGCGGGCCATCATCGAATCGGCTCTGGCGGCCGAGGACGCCAAGGTCTGGGAACGGCGGCTGAACGACGTCCACGCGCCCTGCGCCTCGATCTGGAAGATCGAGGAGATCATCGACCATCCGCAGGTCGCCGCCCGCGGCGTGCTGCAGACGGTGGACAGCCCGTATGGCCCGCTGCGGCTGATGGGCCCGGGCTTCCAGATGGCGCATGGCCGCGGCCGGTTGGATCGGCTGGCCCCCGCGCCCGGCGCCGACACCGACTCCGTGTTGGCGGAGCTTGGCTACGGCGCGGCCGATATCGCCGCGCTGCGCGCCGAGGCGGTGATCTGAGCGGCATGACAATCCCGCCGCCGGACCTGGACGTCGCGCTCTGGCGCAAGGCCAGGCGGCCGGAGCTGATCGCCCGGCGATTGGCGCTGTCCGCCGAGGACCGCGCGGCCGCAGGCGCCCGCATCACCGCCCGGCTGGAAGCGGCGCTGGCCGAGGCGCCCGCCCGGCTTGTCGGCTTCTACTGGCCGTTCAAAGGCGAGTACGACCCGCGCCCGCTGGTGCGCTCTCTGCACCAAGCGGGCGTGGCGCTGGCGCTGCCGGTGGTGGTCGGCAAGGCCCAGCCGCTGATCTTCCGCCCCTGGTGGCCGGGGGTGGCGATGACGCACGGCGTCTGGTCGATCCCGATCCCGGCCGGCGGCGAGCCGGTGCAGCCGGACACGCTGCTGGTGCCGCTGGTCGGCTTCGACGGCGGGAACTACCGGCTGGGCTACGGCGGCGGCTTCTACGACCGGACCATCGCGGCGATGCCGATCCGGCCGCGCGCCATCGGCGTCGGCTTCGGCTGCACGCGGCTGGATACGGTGTATCCACAGCCGTATGACATCCCGATGGACCGGATCGTTACCGACGACACCGGCTGATGCCGGCGACCACGCCGCCGCCGGGCGCCACGGGTATCCGGCTAAAGCGCGCGCCGGAAGAATCGACCCTGTTGAACGTGGCGGAGGGTGCGCCGCCGCTTGCCTTGGCCATGGGCCGCAACGACCGGGGGGCTGGGTCCCTGGCGGATGGTGCCAGCGTCATCCGGAACCATCCTTGCTTGTTGATCCTGCCGTGATTTCAACACGGAGAAAGCGGAGGGCCACCAAGGGCCACGAAGACCGGACCTTGCTGGCGGATCGGGACCTGGCCAGGCGCAGGATCGGGCTGGCGCATCGCAGCACCGGCGCAGGCGTGCCCGGATGCCGCGTGCCTGAAAGCGGGGCCGCACTGCTTCATGGCCTGACTCGTTCACACCGCTTCGTGGCCCTTGGTCGTCCTCCGTCGTCCTCCGTGTTGAAAATCGGTCGGCGATCCAGGCTCCGCCGCCGCCTTCGACCCACCCGGGACAGTCGCACCGCTTGCAAACGCCCGTTGCCGTTCGGCCCGCCATGGTCCGCAAGGGCTGGAGGAACAGGCGCTGAATCGCCGACGGGCGGCACTAAACCGCGTCCACTTTGAGAACCATAGTTCTGGCGGCGCGCAATCAGGAAGGGCGCCGATACCCAGCGCCTCAGGTCCGAACTGCCGGACTATGGTTCTCAAAGTGGACGCGGTTTGGGCCGGCTCAGGACAACGGCCCGTCCGCGAATAACCGCTGCCCGTGGCGCGTTGATCGAGGGTCCGGCCGCACGACGCCATCATGGCCCAGGCGAGCCGAATCATGATGAAACGGCGACGCCGCCGATCCGTTTTGTGCCGGCCCGCCATGCTGGCGTACGCGATACGACCCGCCGAACGCGCGATCGGCGCTAAACCGGCCGCGTGGCGATATACAGCCACTCCATCGGCAGCAGGCCGTAGGTCACCTCCAGCGGTGGTGTCATACGGAACGTATCCACCTCGAATCCCGCCTGCCGCAGCCGATCGGCGAAGTCGAGGCCGTAGAAGCGGCGGTGATCGGGGGCGTTGAAATGCGCCTCGCGCTCGACCGGGTCGGTGATCGACGGGTCCTCATACGTCTCGGCCCGGGTCGGGTTCAGCGGCACGGTCAGCAGGGCGATGCCGCCGGGCACCAGCACGCGGACCATCTCCTGCATCGCCAGGCGGTCGTCGTCGATATGCTCCAGCACGTGGTTGGCGATCACCACGTCGTAGGTCTGGTTGGCCATCGGCAGGCAGGTGATGTCCACCGAGTGCGTCACGCCGCGCTGATGCAGGTCCGCGGTTTCGTAGTGCGGGTTGCCCTGCAAGGCGCGGCGCAGCGACTTCTCCGGCGCGAAGTGCAGGATGCGCTTGCCGTCCAGCCGGTTGACGCCGCCCTCGGTCGCCCACAGCCACAGCAGCCGGTGCCGCTCGCGGCTGCCGCACTGCGCGCAGCGCGCGTCCCAGCGCGCCGGATGGCCGACGCTGACCATCACGCCGTCATGGTTGCAGATCGGGCAGAGCCGCGGCAGTCTGCCGTGGGAGAACTGATGCCTATCGCGAAACCAGGCGCTGAGCAGCCGCCGCCGGATCGTCCAGTTGGATGACGCCATGCCCACCACGCCACGTTCTATCGTCGTTGCCGAATGTGGCTGATCGTGCAGCCAAAACCCACCTGGCGCCGGCTCGCTCATGGGCATGAATATCGTCAAAGCCACTCTCCTCACATGTTGGAAATATGCTGACACCTGCCTCACGCTGTCAATGAACCGGTCCTTCCCGGCGGCGGCCCCGGTTGCAGTCCCTTCGCCGGTGATGCAACCGGGATACAGCCCGGTGCCACAAGCGGGCGCGGCGGACGAAGCCGTTGCTTCCGCGTTGACCTTCGCGGGTGCGGCGATGAAAAGCCCGCCCATGTCAGACTTTTCGATTCCATGGGTCGTGAGCGAGGGCTACGCCGGCCTGTTCTCGCAGGCCGTCGGCCTGGCCGAGCGGGCCGGCCTGCCGCATGAGTTGCGCGTCCTGAAACCGCCGGCGCCGTGGAAGTGGATCACCGCCCGGTTCTGGCCCGACCCGCTGGCGAAGGTCGCCGAGACCATCCAGGCGCCGTTTCCGCCGTTGCTCATCGGCGCCGGCGGCATGGGCGGCGCGGTGCTGGCGGCGCTGCGCCGCTCCTCGCTGCGGGTGCAGGTGCAGAACCCGCGCATCGACCCGGCCCGCTTCGATCTGGTGGTCGTCAACCACCACGACGAGATGACCGGGCCGAACGTCATCGTCACCCGCACCGCGCTGCACCGGGTGACGCCGCAGCGCCTGGCCGCCGAGGCCGAGCGGTGGCGCGACCACTTCGCCCCGTATCGCCGCCCCCTGGTCGCGGTGCTGCTGGGCGGCAGCAACGGCCGCTACCGGCTGGACCGCAGCGTCGGCGCGAAACTGGCGGCGGACCTCGCCGGCATGGCGCAGCGCGACCGGGTGGGCATCGTCGTGACCCCCTCGCGCCGCACCGACCCGGCAGTCACCGAGCTGATCCGCGAGGCGCTGCGGCCGCACGGCGGCTGGGTGTGGGATTTCCTGGGCGACAACCCCTATTTCGGCATGCTGGCGCTGGCGGACATGATCGTCGTCACCCAGGACAGCGTGTCGATGATCTCCGAGGCCGCGGCGACCCCTGCGCCGGTGATGTTCGCGGCGCTGCCGGGCTCGTCGCGGCGGCAGGGGATCTTCCTGCGGATGATGATGAACGAGGGCCGCATCCGCCCGTTCGCCGGCCGCTTTGTGCAATGGCCGGTGGCGCCGCTGGACGACACGCTGAAGGCGGCGACGGAGATGCGCCGGCGCCTGGGAATCTAGGGCAGCGCGCCGGCAATGGCGGCCGCGTTGGATGTGGCAGGAGGGTCTCCGCCTTTGGCCACCATCGGCAGGGGATGAAGGCTGGGGGGCTGAAGCCGGGGCGGTGGCGGTGCGTCTCGCGGAACCGTTCGTGCCTGCGCATTCTTCCTTGTTTTTCAACACGGAGAAAGCGGAGGACCACGAAGCGCCACGGAGACCGGACCTTGCTGGCTGTTCGGGACCGGACGAACCGCATTCCTGGGCTGGCGGCGAAAGCGTTTCGCAGCGTCGGCGGGCGTGCCCGGAGAAGTTTATGCTTTGCACCTGACGTACGGCCCGCGCCGCGTCGTCGTCTGAGAGCCTTGAAGTCAATCGGCTTTCTGGACGATTCCAGGGGCCAACGCCAAATCTTACAGGCGTTTACAGCAAACCGCTGGCCGGTTGAGACGAACGTGCCGGATCGGCAGCGACAGCCCGTGGAGGCGTCCTAGCCGCCCGGGCGGCTACGGTGCGCCCGCACCGCAACTGGCTGCGGCGTTGGCGGCCAATCGGCGATGCCGTACTGGCTGAAAATCCGCGGATTTCACCACCACAGAGACAGTAGAGTCGAGGGAGAGCGCGGTATCGCTTGCGCAACCCGTCTCCCCCCCGCTCATCAACCCGGACGTGCGGATTTCCCGCATCCGGCTTTCCGACTGGCTTCGCGGCCGTTCAAGACGTAGCCCCACGCCGTCGACAGTGACGCAGTCGCGGCGCGCCAAGCTCGCCGAACACCGCGGTCATCGTAAACGGCCCAATCGCCCGCGCAGGCAATTTATGGCGCCGAGCCAGGAAGTTCCGCACGCGGTCATAGACATGCGCTTCAATGGCCTTGTCCGTGACATAGTGAGAGCCGGGACTGAAGTAGCCGCACCAGCCGCGCAACACCCGGGTCAGCGTCTCGCATACGTCGCTCCACGCTCCCATGTTGCCTGGCACCAGGATGTCCCCGGCTCTCTCCTTCAGACGTTGAACGCTCTTCGCCGACAGACTGGCGCCGATGAACGGCCGCCCCGTCTGGATGGCCTCCGTTGCACTGCGTCCCGGCCGGTAGCCATAGGCTGCCGGGTCCAGATCCGCTTCGAAGCATGCCCACGGGCTGGCGAAGCCAGTCCCGAGGGATGGGTTCCAGCACCAGTTTTGCCGCGGTCTGCACCACCCGGTCCCGGATTGTCGGGATCCCCAGGGGCCGTTCCCCGCCGCCGGCCTTCGGGATCATCACCCGTCGGACCGGCTGGCACCGATACGTCTTCGCACGTAGTTCCTCGCCCAGCCGGGCCAGCCAGTCCTCTCGACCTGCTGCCTCGATCCGTTCGAACGTCACCCCGTCCACCCCTGGTGCCCCGTCGTTGGCGCGAGCCAGGTCGTATGCATGGCGCAGGATGTCGGCCCGCCGGATCTTGTCGTAGAGCAGATAGAACCGGTAGCCCGGCTCGGCTTTCGCCTTGTCGTAGAGTTTCCGTTGCAGAGTCCGGACCGCATCGGGTGTTTGCAGGCTCATCGCCAATCACCGCCGCCTCATCGGCTTCAGAAACATACCAGAAGTCAGGGTCCTTCCCTCCACCGGCGTTACCCGGCTTCAGCGGTACTACGACCCTGTCCGACGCCCGCCAGGACCGCTGCCTGCGCAGCGCTGCGGCCGCTACCCTCATCCCCGGAACGGGCCTCCCCCGCTTGCACAATCCCCGTCTCGACGTGCTGTGCCCCTTACCCCGGCGGACTGTCCCGGTGCGTCTGTCGGCTGCTTCCCGGTCCATGCTGCCTTCCCCGTACTCTGGGCGGGTCGGCGTCCACAACTTCCCTTTCGGGGCCTGCTCAGGCTTCACTCACGTTACGGCCCATCGAGTCGCTCAACCGCCAGAAGCGGCCTTTGTCGCAGGGCTTCGATACGGCCAATTGCCCAACCGCACCGCCTGCCAGCTACCGGGCCAACCGACCATTGCCCGGG
>NZ_NHRY01000094.1 GCF_002937115.1 Rhodopila globiformis
TCCGCCCCGATCTCAGCGAGCACTACCTCCAAAGTCAGCCTATCCATCCCGTCGTGAACGCCGATGTCGGGCGCGGCGATGGGCACGATCTGGCTGGCGTGGTGGAACGGCGGGGTGGTGCCGAACAGTGCGTAGGTTCGTGTGCCAACCGCGGCGGCGATGTTCATCACGCCGGTGTTGTTGCCGACGTAGAAATCGGCCTCCGCCAGCATCCCCTGCACGTCGCGCAGGTGCCAGCCCAGGGCCAGGCGCACGCGCCGGCTGCGTTCGCCCAACGCGCCGGTGATCAGCTCGGCCAGGCGGGCGTCCTCCCGTCCGCCGCTCAGCACGACCATCGGCCAGCCGGCGGCGAGCAGCGCGCCCACCAGGCCGGCGAAGCGGTCCGGCCCCCACTGCCGCAGCCGCTCGCTGCTGCCGATGCCGACGGCGACGAACCGGGGCCTGCCGTCGCCGAGGCGCGCGCGGGCCTCCGTCCGCATGGCCATCGGCACGCCGAGGCGCGGCTCGCTGGAGGGCAGGGGGATGCCGGCCGCCTCCAGGTAGCGGGTCGCGCGGGTGTGCTGGTGCAGCCTGGCCACCTCGGGCGGCAGGAACGGCCCCTGATTCAGGAACAGCCGCTGCCGGCCGAAGCCGTAGCCGCGGCGATCGGGGATGCCGGCGGCGAGGGCGGCGGCCGCGATCAGCGTGCTGTGGTGCAGCATGATCAGCGTGCCGAACGCATGCGCGCGCAGCTTGCGCACCAGTCGCAGGAAGCCGCGGATGCCGTCGTGCGCGCCCCGGCGTCCGGCGGGATTGAGGTCGATCCAGAACACCTCGGCCACCGCCGGATCGCCGGCGAACAACTCATCCGCAAGCGAGCGCGGCTTGGTGATCAGCGTCACCGGCTCGCCGATGCAGGCGGCGATGGCGCGGATATGCGGCAGGTGCCAGACCATGTCGCCAATGCCCGGCAGCGGCTGCACCACCGCGACGGGGTGCGTCACGGGGGCGAACACCGGGGGAAACACGGGAGCGGACACGGGCGCCGGCCCCGGGCGGGCCCCGGCCGGTGAGGCAATCGGCTCGATCTCTTCCGCCCTTGTCATTGCGTTCGGTCCGGCACGTCGTCGCACCCATGCGGTAGGAGCTGTTCCTGCCTTCTGTCAATCGGATCTGCTGACGATATCGTGATAGGTCGTCGTGTGCTGGCCCATAAGGAGACTGCCGGCCGCCGTTTTACTGGGCGGTTGGTTCCGCTACTTGCTGGACGGAGTGTTGGCTGCGTGCAGAGTCTGCATCGTTATTGAGGCATTCGCCTTTCAGCTATCACTGATGGTTGTTTTCGTTCTTCTTAATACGCCTGTTTCATAACAACATCCTCCATTCTGCAACTATCGCAACAAGGGTACCTCCGCTCCGCTACCCCCGACGGTATGCGCCGCACCGTGGCGTGCCGCCTGGCCGATCCAGCGGAACGCGGGCGGTCCGGTCACCGGCGATTGCCTCGCAAGCGGCCCAGGCGGTTGCGCCCCGGCGCGTCCAGCCAGGCCCCACGGTCGCCGCGGCGGCCATCAATGCGTTCGCGATCCTTTGATCCAATTAATGTAACTGTGTCGCGTCAACTGCGGATTTCCTGACCATAATGGGATGCGCAATCGTTCCGACTTCTGCGTGGCCGGAATCACTGCGCAGGCAGTCCTGTTGTACTGGCCGCCGGATGTTGGCGGCGTGACAGTGGTCAAATCCTGGCCATGTCGCAGTTTGTCCGGGTCTTGTGACTGCGCCGGCTGTTTTCATGGGGTAATCTGTTTTCACTCGAACAGTTTCGCTTTTCTGGAGGATTGCATGGCGACGTGGCGCGATCAGGTGGCGCTGGTCACAGGTGCCGGCCGGGGTATCGGACGGGCCATCGCGCGCCGGCTGGCGCGGGAAGGCGCCTCCGTCTGCGTCAACTATGTCACCCGGGCTGACGTGGCCGAGTCGCTGGTCGCCGACATCACCGCCAATGGCGGCCGGGCCATCGCCGTCGCCGCCGACGTCTCCGACGACGCCGCGGTCGAAGGCATGGTGGACCGCGTGTCGGCCGAGTTCGGGCCGGTGACGATCCTGGTGAACAACGCCGGGATCGGCCACAAGGGCACGCTGGATAACTACGATGCCGAAAAGCTCGAGCACATGCGGCACGTCAACGTGGACGGCATCATCCACACCACCCGCGCCGTCATGACCGACATGCGGCGGCAGAAATTCGGCCGCATCGTCAACATCACCTCGATCGCCGCGTTCGGCACGTCGCTGCCGGGCAACGCCTTCTACGCCGCCACCAAGGCCGAGGCGCAGATCCTGACCCGCCGCTTCGCCATGGAACTCGGCGGGCACGGCATCACCGTCAACGCCGTGGCGCCCGGCTACGTGCCGACGGAAGGCTCACAGGGCACGACGCCGGAGGAGGCCTGGAAGGAGCAACTGCAGAAGCTCGGCGCCCTGGCCATGCTCGGCCGCGTCGGCGACCCGGACGACATCGCCAACGCCGTCGCCTTCTTCGCCTCCCCCGAGGCCGGCTGGGTCACCGGCCAGGCGCTGGCGGTGGACGGCGGGCGGATGGACTACCTCGGTCACTGACCCGGCGGCAGGTCAAGCGCCCCCCAATCCAACGCCCCCCAGGCCAGCACGCGGCCGATCCGCACCGCGATCACCGGCAACGGCGCGAGGTCCATCCCGCGGTATTGCGGGTAGCGCTGCCGCAGGCGGTCCTGCGCGCGGTCGTGCTCGACGCCGGCCGCCAGGATCTCCGCGTCGCCGCGCAGCATCACCCAGCCCAGGCGGGTCCAGTCCTCGTCCCAGCGGTCCACCGTGACCGCCACCGCCGGATTCGCCTGGATGTTGCGCAGCCGCTTTAGCGGGATGTCCGCCCGCTTGGGCTTTTCGTCCACGGTGATGTAGACCGACCGTTCATCGAGGCAGAAGCAGACCGGCACCAGGTGCGGCACGCCCTGGCGGTCCGCGGTCGCCAGGTGGGCGACCCGCGCGGCCTCGACGAAACGCCGTTGCGCGTCGGTCAGCATGGCGGCCAGTCTAGAGCAGGACGCGGCCGAAGGCGACGGCCAGGAGAGGCCAAGGGGAAAGGCAGATGGACGACGAGGAAGACGACGGCCCGCCGCGGCTGCCGGGCGGCCGGTTCTACATGACGCCGCACGGCCGCGACCGCCTGCAGGCCGAGCTCGCCGCCCGGCGCGCCGAACGCCACCGCGTGGTGGAGATCGTCGCCTGGGCCGCCGGCAACGGCGACCGCAGCGAGAACGCCGACTACAAGGAGGGCAAGCGCCGGCTGCGCGAGATCGACCGCCGCCTGCGCTTCCTGACCAACCGCCTGGCGCATGCCGCGGTGGTCGATCCGGCGGCGCAGACCCAGCGCGACCGGGTGTTCTTCGGCGCCACCGTCACCTATGCCAACGAGCGCGACGAGGAAGTCACCGTCACCATCGTCGGGGTGGACGAGGCGGACATGGCAGCCGGCAAGATCAGCATCGGCTCGCCGGTGGCCATGGCGATGCTGCGGGCGCGCTGCGGCGACGAGGTCACGGTGCGCACGCCGCGCGGGCCGGAGGTGCTGGAGATCGTGCGCATCGCCTATCCGCCGCCGCCGTGATATCGGCTCGTTGCCGTCACGTCAGCCGTCCGGTGCGACGGGAAACAGCCCACCGGTCATTGCGGGTGCGGCAGAGCCCTTTCCTTGAAGATGAGCATCGTCCGGGGGCTGGCGGCGACGTGACGGATCGGCGCGCAGGCCATTGGCTCGGGCGGGGCTTGCCTGTTTTTCGGCTGGTGGGGGTCAGCGGCGGCGGGCGTGCGGGCGGATCGTCCGGACATGGTGCCACAGAGAATAACCGAGGACCGCAGCGGGCCACAGAGAAAAGGTCATGGCGCCGCGCGCGAAGCGCATGACCCCCCCTGCGTTGCCGGACCATGCGACGCCGGTCATCGCTGCACGACCGGATCGATGAACCTGCCCGGGATGCAAGCCTGCCTCGAATGTAAATCTGCCTCGTATGGTCGACAGCAACATCCGCACCGGGCCGCGCAACGTCCCCCTGATCCCCTGTGGCCCTCCAGGGCCCTCAACTTCGTCTCTGTGCGAACAGAAATACGCCTTCAACCGCGCTGCCGCCGCCGGCGGACGCACCCACCCCCATCAACCACGCTGCCGCACCGGCACAAGGATCCCCCCGCGCCCTCCCGAACCCTGGAGGCTGAACACTGTCCCGACGCACCCCTCTTTATCTCCCGCTCAGGAGGGATGCCGCGGCCTCGGTGAACACCTGGCAGCCGAGCACGATGTCCTCGTCGCGCGTGTTCTCGGCATAGTGGTGGCTGATCCCGCCGATGCTGGGCACGAACAGCATTGCCGAGGGCAGCACCTGGGCCAGGATCTGCGCGTCATGCCCGGCCCCGGACGGCATCGCCTGGTGTTGCCCGGGCGCCAGGCGCTGGGCCGCGTCGCGCAACGCCCGCTGCGGGCCGGGCGCCATCGCGCTGGGTGCGGTACTGCTGCGCTGGACGACCGCGACGCCGCACGGGCCGCGCGCCGCATCGGCGACGAGTTCGTCCAGCGCCGCCTCCAGCGCATCGAGGACGGCCGGGTCGGTGTCGCGGAACTGGAAGATCAGCTCGGCGCGGCCCGGGACGACGCTGGGGGCGCCGGGATGCAGCCGGATGTCACCGGTGGTCCAGACCGTGCGCGGGCCGGCGAGCGCCGGGAAGCGGTCCTCGATCGCCGCCACCAGCCGCACCAGAGCCACGCCGGCGTCCTTGCGCGCCGCCATGCGGGTCGTGCCGGCATGGTTTTGCTCGCCGGTGAATGCGATCCGGAACCGCCGGCTGCCGACGATCGCGGTGACGATGCCGAGCCGCAGGTGGCGTTCCTCCAGTTCCGCGCCCTGCTCGATATGCGCTTCCAGGTAGCCGCGATAGCGGGCGGTTTCGATCTTCCGCCGCGGCCGATCGGCGAAGCCGGAACGGTCCAGGGCGTCCCGCAGCGGCACGCCGGTTTCGCGGTTGGCGCAGGCGTCGATCTCCGCCTCGCCCAGCAGGCCGCAGAACGAGCGGCTGCCGAGGAACGAGCCGAAATGCCCTTCCTCGTCACACCACGCCGCCACGTCGATGCCATGCCCGAGCACGCGCGCCGTCTCCAGCCCATAGATGACGCCGAGTGCGCCATCCAGCCAGCCGGCGTGGTTCTGCGTTTCCAGGTGGCTGCCGGTCAGCAGTTTCCGCCCCGGTGCCCGGTCGCGGCCATAGACGTTGCCGATGCCGTCGATCGCGGCGTCCAGGCCCGCCTCGGCCAGGCGGTATGCCAGCCAGTGGCGCGCCTCGACATCCTGCCGCGAGAAGGTCGGGCGGTGCACGCCGGTCTTGTACTGGCCGATTTCGCGCAGGTCATGCAGGTCACGCAGCAGGCGGTCACCATCGATCGCAGGCATGGGCATGCTCCAGGTCCGGGTGTGCGGCACGCCATGCTGGCGGCGGCCTGTCCACAGCGCAATGGCGCCGCGGCCGCGGACGGCTTGCAAAACCCATCAGGGCGACAAGAAGCCCCTCTGTTGGCTCCACGGCAGCCTGAACATCGTGCCGAACCCTGTCCGGGAGACAGGAAATACAACAATCTTAGTGGCTTAGTGTCTTTGTGTTGAAGCGGCAGAGGAAACCGCACGAACCTGTCCGGGGCCCACGATCACGGCCTGTGCCGCTACAACCGTTGGCTTAACACAAAGACACTAAGCCACTAAGAACAGCCTGACCGGCAGCCGCCCGGGCCGATCGGCATTCTCCCGGCTTCCTCCGACTGTTGCCGGCATACAGGAGGGGCCGAAGCGAAGCGGTCATTCAGGCGCGGACCCGGAGCCATGAAGGCATCGCGGGAGCACATGCACCATGCGGATACCATCTGCGGGGGCCTTCCAGCCCGATCGAAACCTGAGATGGAGCGTTGATGTCTCGTCGGATTCCCTGGCGCACGTCCGTGGCATGGTGCGCGATCTGCGACCGCACCACGGAGGACGCCCGGCGGCTTCCTGCAATTCAAACCGTGGAACAAGGAAGCCGGCACCGCGCGCTTGCCCGGGCGGGAGCGTGCCCGCTCCCGCCGGAAACACCCGCCGGCGCTACTTCACCGCCGAATACGCCGTCGGCGCCAGGATATAGTTCGTCACCTTGGCGACGATCGGCCCGTTCGCCTCGGTTTTCGCGCGGGCGGCGTGCCAGTCGGGGTCCGCCATGAAGGCGCCCCACTTGCTCTCGCGCTCGGCCAGCGATTCCCAGGCCAGCATATAGTATAGAATCTGGTTCGATTCGCCGATGAGCGTGGTCCAGAATCCGGCCTGGCGGATGCCGTGCTTCTCCCACAGCTTCAGCGTGATGGTGCTGAACCGGTTGTTCAGGTCCGGCAGCCGCCCCGGCACGCATTCGTAAATCCGCAGTTCGTGGATCATGATTTTCCTCCCGTTGTGCGATCCGCCAGCAGTCTGCGGCGGCACGGCGCGACGGGCAAGGCGCGACGGGCAAGGTGGGGGCGGGGCTGCCCCGCCGGTGCAGCGCAGCCCCGCAACCCGGACGCGCGCAAATGGTTGCCCCCGCGGCAGGGCTTGGCTAGGTTCCCGCGCTTCTCCGTACAACCTGGAACCTGTCATGTCTCTCACCGCCGAACGCCTCGACCGAATCCAGCCCAGCCTGACCATCGCGATCTCCACGGTGGCGCGCCGCATGATCGCCGAAGGCAAGAACGTGATCAGCGTGTCGATGGGTGAGCCGGACTTCGACACCCCGCAGAACATCAAGGACGCGGCGATCCGGGCGCTGGCCAACGGGGAAACCAAGTATACCGACGTCTCCGGCACCCAGGCGCTGCGCAAGGCGGTGGCGGCGAAATTCAGGCGCGACAGCGGCATCGCCTACAAGCCGGAGGAGGTGATGGTCTCCACCGGCGCCAAGCAGGTGCTGTTCAATGCCATGCTGGGGACTCTGAACGCCGGGGATGAAGTCATCATCCCAAGCCCCTGCTGGGTCAGCTATCCCGACATCGTCACGCTGGCCGACGGCAAGCCGGTGCTGGTGCCGTGCAGCCAGAACAACGGCTTCAAGCTGCGCGCCGAGGACCTGGAAGCGGCGATCACGCCGAAGACCAAGTGGTTCATGCTGAACAACCCCTGCAACCCGACCGGCGCCGCCTACTCGGCCGAGGAGCTGAAGCCAATCTGCGAGGTGCTGATGCGGCATCCGCATGTCTGGGCGCTAACCGATGATATCTATGACAGTCTCGTCTACGGCGGCTTCAGAGCCGGCACGATCGCCGCGGTCGAGCCCCGGCTGAAGGACCGCACCCTGACGGTGCACGGCGTGTCCAAGGCCTATGCCATGACCGGCTGGCGTATCGGCTTCTGCGGCGGCCCGGTGGCCTTGATCAAGGCGATGGACAAACTGCAGAGCCAGTCCACGTCGAACCCGAACTCCATCGCCCAGGCCGCTGCGATTGAAGCATTGACCGGCCAGCAGGAAACGGTCGAGGACATGCGCAAGGTGTTCGAGCAGCGCCGCGACCTGGTGGTCGAGATGCTGAACCAGGCGCCGGGCGTGCACTGCTCGAACCCCGAGGGCGCGTTCTACGTCTATCCCTCGATCGCCGGGTGCATCGGCAAGACCAGCAAGGGCGGCACGCTGATCAAGGACGACGAGGCGTTCGCCCTGGCGCTGCTGGCCGAGGAAGGCGTCGCCGCGGTGCACGGCACGGCGTTCTGCTACCCCGGCTACTTCCGCATGAGCTACGCCGCCGCGACCGACAAGCTGCACGATGCCTGCACCCGCATCCAGCGCTTCTGCCAGGGCCTGCACTGACATGCCCGGCTTCGCCAAACGGCTGAGCGGGGTCGAGCTCGCCGCCAGCGTGCAGATGACGATCAAGGCGCGCGAACTGAAGGCGGCCGGCAAGCCGGTGATCACCCTGACCACCGGCGAGCCGAACTTCGACAGCCCGCCGCACGCGGTCGAGGCGGCGCACCAGGCCGCGCTGCACGGCGACACCAAGTACCCGCCGCAGGACGGCACGCGGGCGCTGAAGCAGGCGATCCAGCGCAAGTTCAGACGCGACTCGAACCTGGACTACGCGCTGGACGAGATCATCGTCTCAAACGGCGGGAAACAGTGTCTTTTCAACGCGATCATGGCCACTGTCGATCCGGGGGACGAGGTCGTGATCCCGGTGCCGTCGTGGATCGCCTACGCCCAGATGGTGCAGTTGTGCGAGGCCACGCCGGTGCTGGTGACCTGCCCGCAGAACAACGGCTTCAAGCCGCGGCCCGAGGACCTCGACGCCGCCATAACCCCACGCACCAAGTGGCTGATTTTAAATAATCCCAACAACCCGACCGGCGCCTGCTGCTCGGCCGAGGAGATTGCCGCGATCGCCGCAGTGATGCGCAGGCACCCGCATGTCTGGATCATGTCCGACGACATGTATGAGCACCTGGTGTTCGACGGCTTCCGGTTCCACACCTTCGCCGAGGTGGCGCCGGACCTGAAGGACCGGACGCTGACCCTGACTGGCGTGTCCAAGACCTACGCCATGACCGGCTGGCGCGTCGGCTATGCCGGCGGGCCGAAGCCGCTGATCAAGGCGATGACCGTGGTGCAGGGCCAGGCCACGGCGGGCATCTCGACGGTTGGCCAGGCGGCCGCCGCGGCGGCGCTGGACGGGCCGCAGGACGGGGTCGAGGAACAGATCGTCGCCTACAAGCGCCGGCGGGACGTGGCGGTGGACATGCTGAACGCCGCCAGGGGGATCTCCTGCCACAAGCCCGAGGGCGCGTTCTACGTGTTCCCCAACGTCGCCGGCTGCCTGGGCAAGACCAGCACTGGCGGGCGGGTGCTGCACACCGACGAGGACGTCTGCCTGGCGCTGCTGGAGGAGCAGTACGTCGCCACCGTGCACGGCGCGGCCTACCACATGAGCCCGTTCCTGCGCATCAGCACCGCCACCGCGGACGATGAGCTGGTGGAGGGCCTGAAGCGGATCCAGACATTCTGCGAGGGGCTGCGCTAAGCGAGGGGCTGCGAGCATGGGGCTTGGCCGGTTCGCCCGTGCCGGCATCGTGAAGGCGGAAGGCAGGCGAGAGGTCCGGTGCCTCTCCGTCATGGCCGGTCTTGTTCCCAATAAGAAACTACCCCGATGGTGGGGGACGAGCCTGCCCTGGTCGCCCCATAGCTTCATGCAGGGCGGGTCGGCCGCGCCGGCCGGTGGCGAACTATGGGATGCACACATCGCGGAAACAACCTGAAAATCAGGCCCTTGCCCCATGGCCCGGAGCATTCCTTCACCGTCATGGCGCGGCCTGTCGCTGGCGCGTTCACACGTCACGGGACCCGTCCGGGGCGCTGTTGGCCGGGTACCGCGCGAATGCCTTCGCACCGGCTGGGCGCCGCTCGGTATCGCCATGAGACGACCGCGGCCGGCCTGAGGGATCGAGGCGACGATCGTACGCACGATCTGCGATTGCGGCACGGCGGTGGCGGGTGCGCTCCGCCGGTGGTTCGTGCGGTAGATGGCGCCGATAAAACGCCAAGACGCCAAGTTCATGCCCGGCAATCCGCCGCCTGCCGCGATCAAGGCCATGACCGGCGCCCGCCCACGCCGGACGGTGACATCTGCCCCGGTATCTTGGCGTCTTGGCGTTGAGCAGGAACGGCGCGGCGGCACCGGGCGGTGGCGGGTGCGCTCCGCCGGTGGTTCGTGCGGTGGATGGCGCCGATCAAACGCCAAGACGCCAAGTTCATGATCCGCCATCCGCCGCGTGCCGCGATCAAGGGCATGACAAGCCCGGCCACGATCGCATGGGCCAGGGCCGCGGCAGATCGTTTCAGAGATCTGTGCATCCCGTGGCGCTTGTCCGGGCCATGACGATGGGTGCCACATCCGCAGCGGGCCGCTTCCGAATCCCCCATCCCATAGCCTCGATGCCCCCCCTGGTACCTCCAACGTCCGCATCCGAGCCGGACCGCGCAACGTCCCACTGATCCCCTGTGGCCCTCCACCCCCTCTGCTTCGTCTCTGTGCGAACAAAAATACGCCATCCACCACGCTGCCGCCGCCACGGGACGCACCGCCCCATATCAAACCACGACCGCCCCAGCCCACGCCGCCGCTAAGACCGGCCTCCCGAACGCCAGAGTCCGCGACCGGCGGCCCGGGCGGCACGCTCGTCCGCCTGCAGCGCCGGGGCCTCGGCACGCGCCCAGCCCTCGCGCACCAGCGCCGCGCTCAGCGCCTCCGGGCCGGCCACGCAGTCCGCCACCGGCCGACCCTGGCCGTCATGGCCCTTGATGGTGCAATCGACCGCCCGCCCGCGCACGAGCGCCGCCAGCGCATTGGCCGCCGCCACCCCGCAATCCACCGGCTGCTCCCCGTTGCGGCACACAGAACCGCGGGGCGGGGCAGTGATCCCCGCCAGCCGCACCACCCAGTCGCCCAGCCGCAGCGTGTCGCCGTCCAGCACCGCCAGCTTGTCGGCCGGCGCGCCGACATGGCTGTCGGCCGGTGCCAGCGCCGGCGCGTCGGAGGATCTCACGAACAGCCAAGCCGCCGCGGCCAGCGTCGCCGCGCCGCCCGCCGCCGCCAGCCAGACGCCCGGCGGCGGCATCCTGAGGCGGAATCCCGCCCGACGCCTGCTCGGCTTGAAAATCCGCCGCCTGTGTCTCACGAAAGTCACCCATGCCCCGGTTGTTGTCGTGCCGGCCTGCATCGGTGCATGGTCCGGCAACCGAATCAGTTCACCGATGCCAAAGCGGGGCGCGCCGCGTCAAGTCCAATACGCATCCAGGCGGCGGACGCGTTCGAACGCGCGGACGATCCGCGGACGGATCCGCTCCGCCCGCGCCGCCAGGAAGCCGGCGATCAGGCCGGCGGCATAGGCGTGCCGGCCGCCGGCGCCGCCGAGTTCGAGCAGCAGGTGGCTGGCCACCGCGCCGTCGTTCAGCACGCCCAGGCGCTGCTGCAGCAGGCTCAGGCGATTGATGAAGCGCTGCGCCGCCTTGTCGTCGTGCAGCGAGGCGAACATCTCCGCGGCATAGCGCGCCCGCTTGGCCCGCAGCCGCAGCGCGTGCAGCGCCGGGATGTCCAGCGTCTCGATCCGCTTGCCGGCCGACAGCAGCTTCTTCCAGCGCTGCTGTAGCACCGCGTCGGCGAACGTCGCCAGGTCCTCCGCCACGTCCTCCCGCGCCGCGTCCGCTACGTCGCCGGCCATACCCCTGGGCGGCGCGTGCCAGCCCTGCGCGGCGGCGAACCAGGCCAGGTTGATGCCCAGCAGGCGGAACTCGGCGCCGGCGAGGTAGTCCGCCAGTTCCTTCTGGTGCGCCCGCTGCCGCCGCGCCACCGCCGTGGTCAGCGTCGCCAGGCGCTCGTCGCCCGGCAGCGCGTGCTGGATGGCGGGGATGGTCTCGCCGGCGAACACGTCCCAGTCGCGCGTCGGCCCGAGTCGCCGACCGAGCGCGCGCAGGCCGTCGTTGATGGGGTCGAGGGCGCCGGGGGCGAGGGCCGGGCGGAAGATCGCGATCGCCGAGCGGGCGCGGCGCACCGCCACGCGCATCTGGTGCACCGCCTCCGCCCTTCCCCCGTTTGGC
>NZ_NHRY01000095.1 GCF_002937115.1 Rhodopila globiformis
CGTGCCCGGGAGCGACAAAGTGGGGTACCTCAACGCAGCGCGGGCCGGACTGCTACACGGGGTCGCCAAGCCACCGCAGAGACATCAGCCTCGAGACGATCGTGCCAGCAGCTTGGCTCGCACCGGCTCGCAACGCCACCTTTTTCACCCATCGTGGTGCCCGCGGGCGGGCTGGGGGACTGCTGTGAAAATACGGTTCCGCAGGGTCATCGTCCCATCGTCATGGCCAGGCGTGTCCCTACGAGATGCACAGATCTCTGAAACGATTAGGCGATATCCCGTGTTATCAACGGGTCAGGGGAAATTTTGTATATACAGCGATTTTTGCCCAACCTACTGATAGAAAAAGACTTTTTCAGATAACTGGGGATCGCTTCAGACATGTTTGTACGCGATAGGGCGTGTCCCGGCCATCCACCCCCCACCGTCGCAGCGCAGATGGCCGGGACACGCCCGGCCATGACGATGAGGCAACGGGCCTCGCCCGTTTTCATCCATCGTGGTGGCCGCGCGCGGTCGGGGGACCGCTATGCGGTCGTCACCCGGGATGTTCCGGAAGGCGTCCATGACAGCCGGGTAAAGGCTGCCGAACAGCGCGAGATCGACGCCCAAGCCGTGATTGTTGATCCGCTCGATCCGGATCCGCGCCGCGCTACCCTTGGCACCCGGCGCCGCTATACCGCCGAGAGCGGCGGCGCCACGTCTTCCAGCGACCGCCGTTCCGCATTGGCCGCCAGCATCCCGGCAACGATCGCCGCGCCGATCATCAGCAGGCCGCCGAGCAGGTAGCCGTAGAAGATCGACACCCGGTTGCCGGTATCGATCAACGCCCCGAACAGCGCCGGCCCCACCACGCCGCCAAGCCCGGTGCCGAACGCATAGAACAGCGAGATGGCGACCGCCCGCACCTCCAGCGGGAAACTCTCCCCCACCGTCAGGTAGGCGGAACTGGCGGCGGCCGAGGCGAAGAAGAAAATCACCGTCCAGGCCAGCGTCTGCTGCGTCGCGTCCAGCCAGCCCGCGGCGAACATCCACCCGGTCAGCGCCATCAGCAGGCCGGACAGGCCATAGGTCGCGGTGATCATGATCCGTCGCCCGATCGTATCGAACAGCCGCCCCAGCAGCAGCGGGCCGAGGAAATTGCCGATGGCGAACGGCAGGATGAACAGCCCGACGTTGCCCGCCGCGATGCCGTAGAAGCGCGTCAGCACCAGCGCGTAGGTGAAGAACACGGCATTGTAGCAGAACGCCTGCGCCGCCATCAGCGCCACGCCCAGCCAGGCCCGCTGCCGATACTGCGTCGCCAGCGCCCTGGCCCCGGCGCCGAACCAGGAGCGGACGTCGGTGCGCAGCCGCAGATGCCCCGGCGGCACCGGCGGCAGCGCCCGGCCGGTTTCGCGTTCCACCCGGGCCTCGATTTGCGCGACGATCCGTTCGGCCTCCTCCGGCTGTCCGTGGGTCATCAGCCAGCGCGGGCTTTCCGGCAGGAAGCGGCGCAGGAACAGCACGATGAATCCCAGCACGCCGCCGATGATGAACGCCGCGCGCCAGCCGATTTCCGGCGGCATGATGGCGGGGTTCAGCACGACATAGGCGCCCAGCGCGCCGGCCGCCGCGCCCAGCCAGAAGCTGCCGTTGACCACCAGGTCGGTGAAGCCGCGCCGCCTTGCCGGGATCAGTTCCTGGATCGTTGCGTTCACCGCGGCATACTCGCCGCCGATGCCGGCGCCGGTGAACAGGCGGAACAGCGCGAACGACCGGAAGTTCCACGCCAGGCCGCAGGCGATCGTCGCGGTCAGGTAAACCAGCACCGTCACCGTGAACAGCTTCTTGCGCCCCAGCCGATCAGTCAGCCAGCCGAAGAACAGCGCGCCGCCGACGGCGCCAATCAGGTAGGCGCTGGCGGCGGCGCCCACCTCGCTGCCGCTCAGGTGCAGCGTCGGGCTTTCCGACAGCGCCCCGGACAGCGAGCCGACGATGGTCACCTCCAGCCCGTCCAGCACCCAGGCGATGCCGAGGGCGACGATCACCAACCAGTGAAATCGGCTCCAGGGCAGGCGATCCAGCCGGTTCGGCACGTTTGTTTCGTAGACGCTCCCCCGCTCCGGCATTGCCCGGCCGTCCTTTCTGTTGCCTATTTCCCGGTAGCGAACCCGGAGAAGCCGACAATGGGTGTATTCGAGACCTCGTTCGAGTCAACGATCGCGCGATGGCACGGGATCACGCCGCCGAACGACCCGGCGAAACGGCTGGCGGCGGAACTGGCCGACACCATCGCCGCCTTCGAGGCCCTGCGTGGCACGCTGGCGTTCGAGGACGAGCCGTCCAGCTTCGAAGCGGCTTTGCAGGCAACGAAGGACACCGCCTGATGGCCGGGCTCGCGGACCACAGCCTCGTCCAGGCGGCGGACGCCGTCCGTAGCGGCGAGGCCACCTCGGTGGACCTGCTGCACGCCTGCTGGGCCAACCTCGACGCGGTCAACCCGCAGCTCAACGCGGTGATCTGGCAGGAGCGGGAGCAGGCCGAGGCCGCCGCCCGCGCCGCCGATGCCGCCGTCCGCGGCGGGCAGCGCGGGACGCTGCTCGGCGTGCCGATGGCGCACAAGGACATGTACTACCAGGCGGGAAAGCGCTCCACCTGCGGCTCGGCGCTGCGCCGGGATTTCCGCCCGACCGTCGCCGCCACGGTGATCGAGCGCCTGGCCGCCGCCGGCGCCTACACCTTCGCCGGGCTGAACATGGCCGAGTTCGCGCAGAACCCGACCGGGCACAACAAGACCTTCGGCGACTGCCACAATCCCTGGAACCTGCCCTACATCACCGGCGGATCGTCGTCGGGTTCGGGCGCGTCGCTGGCGGCGCGGTTCAACTACATGGCGCTGGGGTCCGACACCGGCGGCTCGGTCCGGCTGCCGGCGTCCGCTTGCGGCGTCACCGGGCTGAAGCCGACGCAGACGCGGGTGTCGCGCCATGGCGTGATGCCGCTGTCGTTCTCGCACGACAATGTCGGCCCGCTGGCCCGCACCGCGCGGGACTGCGCCCGGGTGCTGACGGTGATCGCCGGGCACGATCCGCGCGATCCCACCAGTTCGCACGAGCCGGTACCGGACTATGAATCCTTCCTCGACGGCGACCTGCGCGGCCTGCGCATCGGCGTGCCGGTGAACTACTTCCTCGACGGCGCGGACCAGCCGATCGGCGCCGCCATGGACGCGGCGCTGCAGGTGCTCGCCGGGCGCGGCGCAGTCGTCAGCCGGTTCGAATTGCCGCTGATGGACGCGGTCGCCGCCTATGGCGGCATCGTCTCGCGGGTGGAGGCGTCCACCATTCACGCCGACTGGATGCGCGCCGATCCGCAGGCCTATGCCGCGCATATCAGCGCCCGCCTGTATGCCGGCTATGCCATTCCGGCGACGTATTACGTGGAATCGCTCAGCCGCCGCGGGCCGATCCTGCGGGCGTTCGCGGCGGAGGTGTTCGGCAAGGTGGACGTGCTGGTGACTCCGACGATCCGCACCTGCCTGCCGACGCTGGCGGAGACGGACATCGACCACGGGCCGCCGGGCACCGAGCACCGGTTCATGGCGGTCTCGGCCAACACGCGGCCGTTCAACTACCTCGGCCTGCCGGCGATCAGCGTGCCGTGCGGCTTCGACCCCAACGGGCTGCCGATTGGCCTGCAAGTCGCCGGGCGGCCGTTTGGTGAAGGCCGCATCCTGCGGGTCGCCGACGCCTACCAGGCGGATACGGGCTGGCACCGGGCGCGTCCGGCGATCCTCGACGGCGTGAAGGGCCGGGCATGAGCCGGCCGAAAGTCGCGTTCATTGGCACCGGCGGCACTATCGCCTCGCTGGGGCATGGCCCGCTGGACGTCCAGGAGTACGGCTCCCGCGGCCAGGTGATGCATGCCGAGGAGATCCTGGCCCGCTGGCCGGAGACCGCGCTGGTGGCCGACGTGCTGCCGATCCACTACCGCGCCATCATCAGCCCGGCGATCGGCTTTTCCGAGTGGAAAGACCTGGCCGCGCTGTGCAGCCAGGTGGTCGCCGACCATCCCGACTTGGCCGGGATCGTCATCGGCCACGGCACGGCGACGCTGGAGGAAACCGCCTATTTTCTCAATCTCACCGTAAAGGTCCCGGTGCCGGTGGTCCTCGTCGGCGCGCAACGGCCATCCAGCGCGCTGTCGAGCGATGCCGGGATGAACCTGGTCAACGCCATCCGCGTCGCCGCCAGCCCGGACGCGCGCGGCATGGGCGTGCTGGTAGTGCTGAACGACGAGATCCATGCGGCGCGCGAGGTGACCAAGACCTCCACCTTGCGGCTGCAGACGTTCCGCACCCCGGATTTCGGCGTGCTCGGCCACGCCGACGGCGACGCGGTGGCGTTCTACCGCCGGCCGATGCGCCGCCATGCGCCGGATACCGAGTTCGACGCCGCCGCCATCGACGCGCTGCCGCGGGTGGACATTTCCTACGCCTACGCCGGCGGCGACGGCACCGCGGTGCGCGCGTTCGTGGCGGCCGGGGCGCGCGGCATCGTCGCCGCCGGTTTCGCGCCCGGCTTCTGTCCCCCCGGCGAATTCGAGGCCCTGACCGACGCCGCCGGGGTGGGCGTCGTCGTGGTGCAATCGACCCGCGCCGGATCGGGGCGGACGTTTCGCAGCGGCAGGCTCCGGCAGGCGGGCATCCTGATCGCCGACAACCTCAATCCGCAGAAGGCGCGCATCCTGCTGGCGCTGGCCCTGACCGTCACCGCCGACGCGGAGGAGATCGCCCGGATGTTCCGCACCTACTGACGATGGCCGGCCCCGAAGCGATCCGCGCGTCCGGGCGTGCGGGTCCACCTGGACAAGCAAGCGATTGTCGGCAGGATGCCCGCCGGCGCCGGTGCGCATGAGTCCGCAGGCCGGGCGTCGCTGTTCGTTTGGTCGGCGGCAAGGAGGTCACATGCTGCGCCGGGTGTTGCTGATCGTCGTGATGCTGTGGTCCGGGGCTACGTATGCGGCGGAAATCACCGATTCCGCCGGCCGCATCGTGCAGGTGCCGGACCATGTGGCCCGCGTCCTGCCGGCCGGCCCGCCGGCCGCCGTCCTGCTCGCCGCCCTGGCGCCCGACCTGATGATCGGCTGGCCGATGCCGCTGGCCGACGCCGCGCGGCCGTTGCTGGCGCCCGGGGCGGCGAACCTGCCGCAGATTCCGCGCGTGACCGGACATGAGGACGTCTCGGCGGCGATCAAGCCGCTGAAGCCGGACCTGATCGTGGACTATGGCACCATCTCGGCCCGCTACGCCGATCTGGCGCAGGCGACGCAGGAGCGCACCGGGGTTCCGACGATCTTGCTGGACGGATCGCTGGTCAAGAGTTCGGACATGATCCGCCGGCTCGGTGCGCTGCTGCATCGCGAGCAGCGCGCGGAGACGCTGGCCCGCTTTGCCGAGGCGCTGCTGTCGCTGCCGCCGCCGGCAAATCATCCCCGCGTGCTGTATGCGCGTGGCGCCGCCGGGCTGCTGGCCGCGGCGCCGGACAGCGACCTTACCGAGGTGTTCCGGCTGCTGGGCTGGCAGGTGGTCGCGCCGGATGGCAACGGCACGTTCCGGCCCACGACCATCGACAAGATCCGCAAAATCGACCCGGACGTGCTGGTGTTCTCCGAGCCGGCGGTGCGGGAGACGCTGGCGCACGACGACGCCTGGAAGGCGGTGCGGGCGGTGAGCGAGGGGCACGTGATCATCGCGCCGAGCCTGCCGTTCGGCTGGATCGAGAACCCGCCGTCGATCAACCGCCTGCTGGGCCTGGCCTGGCTGGAGGGCAGCGATCCCGAAACGCTGGCGGCGCTGGCCAATGCGATCGTCTATGGCCATGTCCTGACGCCGGCGGAACATCGCGCGGTGCTGGCGCCGCTGCAGCCCTGATGGATCCGTCTTCTCCGTGGGACCAACAGCAAAGCCAGGCGCTCGCCCAATGCCCGGGAATGTTGCCGCCCTGTCCCGGCGGCGCGTTTGGCTGGCAAGCGACTGGCCGAGGGCGCGTAGGGCCGCGGCGCTGTGGCGTGGCTCGCACATCCGCTGTGGGGCGTTCTGCCCATTGGGATGGGGCGGGATCGGGATTGCCACCGCAATCAAGCGGCCTGGCAACGATCGGCGCGCGGCCGACCCTACGTTCGGAGGTCCAGTTCACCACCGGCCCAACTGCGTTCGTCTGCGTTCATCTGCGTTCATCTGCGTTCATTTGCGGTTCTTGCATCAGCGTGGCGGCGGGAGGGATGTTCCAACGCGTGCGTGCTGCTCCAAAGCAGAAATGGAACCGCAGATGAACGCAAATGCAGCGGGGCTGTTGCCGCAGCGGGGGCGCACGTCATCCGACAGGGCAGTGTCGTGGACCTTTTCAACACGGTTCCGGTTGGATTTCAGGGCCGTGGGACGCCTCACCCGACCACCCCGGAACCCGACAAGAGCCTCGCTTGATTGCTGCCGGTGAAACCAGCACCGGCCGTGACAGTAGGAGCCACGACGGCAGCGGACCGTTTCCGAAATCCGTGCATCCCGTACGGACACGGCGGGCCATGACGATAGGGTGGCGACCATGCCCTGTTCTCCCTGAAGTTACAGCAGACCGCAGGTTGGTTGAGACACGGCGACGGCGCACCTCACGCGTCATGGCCCGGCTTGTCCGGGCCACCTATTCCAGCACGTGTGCCGCGACAGGTGGCCCGGACAAGCCGGGCCATGACGATGAAGACAGGCCGTCTGCGTCCCAACTAACCTGCGGTCTGCTGTAGCGCCGATGCGGCTCGTCCGGGCCATGACGACGAGAGGGCGCCGTTGCCCTGCCTCAACCGACCTGCGATCCACAACGCCGCGAGCAGGAACACGCTCTGCCAGCAAGACGCGAAACGGCATAATGAAGCAGTTGCCGGTCCGGCCTTCGATATCCTGCCCATGATGAACAAGGTGCGGTGATCAACGCACAGCCATCGCGGCCGCGGGCCATCCGAATCCCTTCTGCGTGCTCTGCGCTCCACTTTGCGATCTCTGCGTTTTAAAAAATTCTATATCGCAACAAATAGCGGCGTTGTCGGTGACCCGCCCAGCCTCCAGCGCAGGTGGCGCCCCGGCCACCGCGATTCAACGCAGAGCGCGCCGAGCGGAGCGCAGAGCACGCAGAGAAGAAATTGCTCAGCCGCCGGGCGCATGCGGAACGGAGGCGCCGGAAATCATTGTGCCTTCGTGTTGATGCGGTGACCCCACCAGCACCGGAAGTCCAGGTTGCGGCCGCGCACGACGTTCTTGCCGATGATCGCAAGAACGCGGAAGTATCATAACATATATTTCCATTCATGCGATCGCCTCGTATGGTCCGCCGGACGTTCTGTACTTGCGCAATGCCTGTGCGCGGGACAGAGCCCGGATCATCGCCTGCAAGTGGATCGCCGCGCCGCTCAAGTAATCCGGCTGGTGGCGTTGCCTGGATTTCAACAATGACCGGATGTCAGGGTGAGCCTGTTCACGCAGAATGAGGTCGTATCATGGCTACAAGCGCCACCTGGCCGGACTCGTTGCCCGACGCGGAGCACAAGGCGCAATTGCGGCGCGCCATCATCGCCAGCACCGTCGGCACGACGATCGAGTGGTACGATTTTCTTCTCTACAGCGTCGTCACCGGCCTGGTGTTCGGCAAGCTGTTCTTCCCGAAATCCGACCCGATGATCGGCCTGCTGGAAGCATTCTCGGTTTATGCAGTCGGCTTTATTGCCCGCCCGATCGGTGCCGCGATCTTCGGCCATTTCGGCGACCGCATCGGCCGCAAGGCAACGCTGATCGCAACTCTTCTGATCACCGGGCTGGCCACCTTCGCCGTGGGCCTTGTCCCGGGCTATGCGATGATCGGCATCTGGGGCGCGGTGATCCTGACGCTGCTGCGGTTCATCCAGGGGATCGGCGTCGGCGGCGAATGGGGCGGGTCGGTGCTGCTGGCAATGGAGTGAGCACGCAGCAACAAGCATCGCGGCTTCATAACCTCCTGGCCGCAGTTCGGCGGGCCGGCGGGACTGCTGCTGGCGAACCTCGCGGTGTTCGCGTTCAGCGCCCTCTCCGGCGACCAGTTCTTCGTCTGGGGCTGGCGTATCCCGTTCCTGCTGAGCATCGTCATGGTTGGCATCGGCCTGTATATCCGGCTCGGCATCCTGGAAACCCCCATCTTCCGCCGGCTGGTCGCCGAGGAACGGATCGAGCGGGTGCCGGTGGTCGAGGTCCTGCGGCGCCAGCCCAGGGAGGTCATCCTCGCGGCCTGCGCGCGCATGGCGGAGCAGGCGCCGGCCTATATCTACCTGGCTTTCGTCTTTGCCTACGGCACGCAGGTGCTGCACACGTCGCGCAATTTTCTTCTGTCGTCTTTGATCATCGCCGGCCTGGGGTCGTTCGTTACCATCCCGCTTGCGGGGCATCTGTCCGATCTCATCGGCCGCAAGCGCATGTACCTCATCGGCTCGGTCGCGACCGGGATATTCGGCTTCGTCTACTTCGCCATGCTGAACACGATGATCCCTGCCTGGATCTTCCTGGCAATCTTCCTGTCGTTCGTTCCCCATGACCTGATGTACGGGCCCCAGGCCGCGCTGATCGCGGAATGCTTCACGCCGCGCCTGCGCTACAGTGGCACCTCGATCGGCTATCAGCTTGCCTCGGTCATCGCCGGCGGCCCCGCGCCGCTGATCGCGACGGCGCTGCTGGCCGCGACAGGATCGGGTTATGCGATCGCCGCCTATATCGCGGCCTGCGCGGTCGTCAGTATCGTCGCCACGGTCATGATGCCGGACTACACCAACCGCGACATCTCGCAGGAACACGCCTGATCCCGTGGACGGCGCGCGTCACGAATTCAGCCGATGGACGGCATCCGCCGGAAACGACGGCCCCTTTCGGGGTGTCCAGGCCGGGGGGGCCAAGCTGGGGTGTCCGGGCCGGAACCGCCCGTCTCCGCCGGGCCGGTGGCGCGACGGCGCCGACCCTACAGCCGGCCGAGCAGCTCGGCCTTCTTGCTGCTGAATTCGGCGTCGCTCAGGATGCCGCGCCGGTGCAGCTCCGCCAGCTTCTCGATCGCGGCAAAGATGTCCGTTGCTGTGTCGGAACCACTTGGCGGCGCGGCAGCCGGCGCGCCGTTGACCGAGACCACCGGCAGCGAGGCGACGTCAACCACCCCGTGCTGGCTGGTGAATGTCAGGCTGCCGCCGTGCGATTGCTGCTGGCTGACGCCGCCGATGGCATGATCCAGCGTATCGTAGATCGTCACGGTGCCGTTTATGTCCACCGCCAGCCGCCGCGCCTGGGCGAACCAGGCATAGCGGCAGTTGTTCTGCGACCCGGTGCTGTTCGGCCACACCAGGTCGTCACCCCACCAGTTGCCGGCGGCGCTGCCGTGCGATGGCGCAACGAACAGGCTGGCCGCCGCCGGCGGCGCGCTGGCCTGTTGCTGGGCATGTTGCTGGGTATGTCCGCCCTGGCTCTGCGACTGGAAACCGCCGCTGCGGACCACGCCGGGCTGCGCGGCGACCAGCGCCGCCAGATCGGCGCACAGCGCATCGACCCGGGCCTTGAGGGCGTTGTTGAACATGTCGCCGATCATGGTCATGCCGCTGCGCATCCACTGGCCGCTGCCGCCGAACTCGGGATGGCTGAACTGCGCCATGCCGCCGCCGCCGTTGGCCACGGCGTCCAGCATCGTCGCCACCGCCTCGGCACTGAAGCCGTGGCGCCGGGCGATATCGGCGACGGCCTGCGCGCCGGCCGGGGAGAGTTGTCGCATCGGGTCCTGTCCTGGCTGTCGGGCCGCGCTTACGCTGGCGGATGCCAAGGGTCAAGGAAACAGGCCGGCGAACCACGGCGGCGATTGTTTCGCCAGTGCTGCCGCGGACGATAGCGCAATACCACGCGCGGTCCCGCCGGCGCCGCGCCGGCACCTGCTCGTGCGCAAACCGCCGCCGCCGGCGCGCGTTGTGTGGCGACACAGCAATTGGAGTTCCCTGCCCATGGACAAGACCCGGGCCGCGTTGACCAGCATCGCCTCGGTGGCCGGCGCGGCCATGATTGGCGCGCAGTTCGGGCCGCAGCGCCCACGCGAGGCCACCTGGTACGAGGCGTTGCGCAAGCCCTCCTACACCCCGTCGGGATCGACCATCGGCTTCGCCTGGGGCGTGCTGGAGACTCTGCTGGCGGTCACCGGCTACCGGCTGCTGACCCGGCCGGACAGCCCGGCGCGCGGGACGGCGCTGGCGTCCTGGGGCGCGACCCTGGCCGGGCTGGCAGGCTATCCCGCCATGTTCTTCGGCGCGAAGAAGCTGGGGCCAAGCGCGACGGTCGCCGCCGGCATGTGCGCCGCGACCACGGCGACCGCAGCCGCCGCCTCGCAGGTCGACGAGGTGGCGGCGGTGTCCATGAGTCCCCTGGTATTGTGGACGATGTTCGCGGTGCTGCTGAGCGAGGAGGTATGGCGACGGAACTGAACGTGGCGCAACCTGAAGCGCAACCCGCTGTCGCCGCCGGCGTTGCCGTCGCATGGGTCCACCTGATGACATCCCCGGCGAGGCGGCGGCAAGCGAAAGTGCCAAACCCGGCGCCGCCCCCGCCCAACCGTCCTCCGCCCGGCCGCCCCGCACCGTCGGTCCCGAAAGCGAGGACCGCGGCGGCCCGGAAGCGCCGCCCGACAGTCTCGACGACAAGCCGCCATAGCGCGCTGCCGGCGTGCAAGTAGCCGGCAATGGGTGTGCGGGCGGATCCTCCGAAATTCCAACCACAGTCCCTCTGGCCGCGCGCGGTCACCATGATGGATGAAAATGGCAGCCGCCGTTGCCTCATCGTCATGGCTGGGCGTGTCCCGGCCATCCACCCCTCCGCCGTGCGTGCGCAGATGGCCGGGACACGCCCGGCCATGACGATGAGACGATGACCCTGCGGGACCGTATTTTCACAGCAGTCCCCCAGCCCGCCCGCGGGCACGGCGATGGGTGAAAAAGGTGGCGTTGCGAGCCGGTGCCA
>NZ_NHRY01000096.1 GCF_002937115.1 Rhodopila globiformis
CCCATCGTCATGGCCCGGCTTGTCCGGGCCACCTATTCCAGCACTTGTGCCGCGACAGGTGGCCCGGACAAGCCGGGCCATGACGATGTCGGAACGCTCTCGGCGCCCAGGCAAGCATTTGATTTTACGGTCATTTCCGACTCGTTTCCAGGATGTGTGCATTGCGTAGGGCGTGTCCCGGCCATCTGCGCTGCAACGGCGGGAAGCGGATGGCCGGGACACGCCCGGCCATGACGGTGGGGCAACGGACCGGGCGCCATATCATTTCGTATTTGCAACGTAAGGCCGCCCAATCCTCTCTGTGTCGCCTTACGCCTCCGGCATCACCCCCAGGATTCGCGCGAACCGCTCGCGATAGACCGGCCAGACCTCGGGGTTCAACAGCCGCGGCGGCTTCTTCCCGTCCAGCATATCCAGCAACTGCTCCGCCGCGATCTTCGCGATGGTGTGGCGGGACTGCCGGGTGACGCCGGCGTTGTGCGGGCTGACGACGACGTTGTCGAAGCCCATCAGCGGATGGTCCGGCGGCGGCGGCTCCTCCTCCCACACGTCCAGCCCGGCGCCGCTGAGTTGCTTTGCCGCCAACGCCGCGGCCAGCGCCGCCTCGTCGTGGATGCCGCCGCGGGCGGTGGTGATGAAGTAGGCATGCGGCTGCATCTGCGCGAACTGCCCGGCACCCAGCATGCCGCGAGTCTCCGCCGTGTGCGGGCAGTTCACCGAGACGAAGTCGGACTGGCGCAGCAGGTCTTCCAGCGTCTCCACTTTCTCCCCACCGCGTGCCGCGATCTGCTCGGCCGTCAGGTACGGGTCGTAGGCCAGCACCCGCATCCGGAACAGGCCGCGGCACAGCTCCGCCAGGCGCGTGCCGACATGGCCGATGCCGATGATGCCGATGCTGCGGCCCAGGATGTCGTCGCCCATGAAGTCGCGGCGGTGGTACGGCGTGCCGCGGCGCATGATGACATTGGCGGTGACGATGCGCTTCGACAGCGCCAGCATCATGCCCAGCACGTGCTCGGCCACGCCTTCCTTGTTGCCGCCTGCCTGGTTCACCACGGCGATCCCGGCCTCGGTCGCGTCGGCCAGGCCGAGCGTGTCGAAGCCGGCGCCGGTGGTGGACAGCAGCAGCAGGTTCGGGCAGCGGCGCAGCAGTGGCGCGAAGCCCTGGAACCGCATCGCCAGCTCCTGGCGGCTGGAGCCGATCTGGTAGGCATGCGCGCGGGCGAGGACGGGTTCCGCCTCGGCGTCCGGCGTGTCGTTTGCCAGCCGGTCGACCTGGATGTCGGGGCGGGTTGCCAGCATGTCGAGGAAGACCGGGGCCGCGACGTTGTTGACGTAGAAAACCCGCTTGATATTCGGCGGCATGGCAAGCCTTTCGTGGGACGATGGACGCCGGGCAGTTAGCCCCAGCTGCCGGTTCCGGGCAACCAACCGGGTGCCGGTCCGATCGCCCGTTCATGCCGGCCGGCGCCCGGAAGCGTGTTGTTGTCTGAACCGGATTCATGCGCACGAGAAAAAACCGCATGACGGATGCGATGACAGCGCCTGCCGATTGTTGCAGCGGTCGGCCCATGACGCCACCCCATGACGCCGCCCGATGCGCCGGCGCAAGGCCACCCGGCCGGAAGCAGGCGCGGCGTTAACCACTCGGAAAGCTTTCCCCGCTAGCAATAGGGATGACGGGACGTGTGTCCACGCCGCCGTCTGACCCAGAATGGATCGCGCCTTGGCACCGTGAACAAGCTGCTCGACACCCTCCGCGCCTTCGGCCTGGTCCGGGTCCTCGCCCTGGCCGGGGTCGCCATTGGCGTGCTGGGGGCGTTCCTGATGCTGGAACTGCACGGGGTCAACACCAGCCGCATGACGCTGCTGGTCTCCGACCTCGATTCGCACAGCCTGCAGCAGGCGATCGAGGAGCTGGACCGCCGCAGGATCCCGTACCGGATGGACGAATCCGGCGGCCAGATCTTTGTCCCCGATTCCGAGGTCAGCACCGCCCGCGCCACCCTGACCAAGGCCGGCCTGTCGGTCGCCAGCGGCACGGGCTACGAGATTTTCGACCGCGGCGACGACTTCTCGGCGACCGACTTCGACCAGCAGGTGAAGCTGACCCGGGCGCTGGAGGGCGAGTTGGCGCGCACCATCCAGTCGGTGCGCGGCATCGTCCGGGCGCGCGTGCACCTGGTGCTGCCGCGGCGCGAGCCGTTCGCGCGGGAGCAGCGGGAGGCGCAGGCCAGCGTGATGCTGACCCTCGCCGGCCGGCAGATACTGCCGCCCGAGGCGGTGCAGTCGATCGTCGACCTGGTCGCCGCCGGCGTGCCCGGGCTGAAGCCGCAGAACGTCACGGTGGTGGATTCCAACCTGCACCTGCTGGTGCAGGCGGGCGACGCGGATGATCCGCGCCTGCGGTCGCTGCGCGCCGAGGACGTCCGGCACAGGCTCGAACTGCGCCTGGCGCAGGGGGTCGAGGACATGCTGGAACGCAGCCTCGGCCCCGGCCACGTCCACGCCGAGGCGTCGATCCGGATGAACTTCGACAAGGTCAACGAGACGGAGGAACGCTACGATCCCGACGGCTCGGTGGTGCGCAGCACCCAGACCGTCAATTCCAGCAACAAGACAACCGAGAAGGCGGCGCCGGTGTCGCTGCAGAACAACCTGCCGAACGCCGATGCATCCAGCCAGGCCAGCGGCAGCCAGGAGGCGCGGCAGGAGGAGACGACGAACTACGAGGTGACCAAGACCGTCCGCGCCATCATCCACGACCAGCCGCAGGTCGAGCGGATCGCGCTCGCGGTCATGGTCGACGGCGTGGACAGCGTTGGCGCCGACGGCAAGCACATCTGGAAGCCGCGCCCGCAGGCCGAGCTGGACCGGATCGAAAAGCTGGTGAAGACCGCCATCGGTTATGACCAGAAGCGCGGCGACCAGGTCGACGTGGTCAGCATGCCGTTCGTCAGCACGGCCGACGAGTCGTCAACCGACATCACGGTGGCGCCGGAGGCACAGCGTGCCCGGCTGATGACGATCGTGCAGATGGTGGCGTTCAGCGTCGTCGGCATCGGGGTGATCCTGCTGACCGCCCGCTCGGTCTTCGCCGGCCTGGCGCGGCCGCCGGCATCGGTTGCCGTGACCGGCCCGGCTGGCGAGGCTCTGCCCGGCGCCACCGGCCTCAGCCTGGAGCCGCAGATCGCCGCCGGGGCGCCGCGCGGCATCACCGACGAAAGCCCGCCGCCCGAGGATGACGAGATGGTCACGCTGAACCGGATCCAGGGCCAGATGCGCGCCTCGTCGATCCGCAAGGTGGGGCAACTGGTGGACCGCTACCCGGATGCGACGCTGGGGATCGTCCGCGGCTGGATCGCCTCGGACACCAGGTAGCGGTGGCGTTTGCCGGGCCGCCGCCGGCGGGGCAATGCCGAGCAGCGATGCCGCGGGCGGACAGGCCCCATGGGCGCTACGAAGGAGACGGCCAAACGGCGGCCATCCCCGATCGTCATGCCGGGCGACGGCCCGGCATCCACGCCTTGCGATGCCGCTATCGGCAAAAGGCGTGGATGGTGGGCCTTCGCCCACCATGACGTTGTGGCAACGCCCGTGCCAGTGGCCGCCTGAGTTAGCGCCCATGGGACAGGCCCTGGCTCCTGCTTCGCGCGCCATGCCATAGGCCCGCGATTTCCGGTAACGCCGGCCTTGCTCTAACATCGCGCGACCAGAAAAAGGGGAGCGAGCCAATGGCCACGACGACGTTCAACATCGGCGGCATGACCGTGCACCGCATCATCGAAATGGAGTGCGGCCTGACGCCGGCGCTGGAGTTCCTGCCGAAGCTGACGCCGCAGATGCTGGACGAAAGCCGCGACTGGCTGCGCGCGCCGCGGGCGCTGGACGAGGCGGACCGCCTGGTGCTGTGCTTCCAGTCCTATGTCGTGCGCACCGGACGGCACGTGGTGCTGGTCGACAGTTGCATCGGCAACGACAAGGACCGTCCCACCCGGCCGATGTGGCACCGGAAGAAGGACACCGTCTTCATGCAGGGCCTGGCGGATGTCGGCCTGACGGTGAACGACGTCGATTTCGTTCTTTGCACGCATCTGCATGTCGATCATGTCGGCTGGAACACCCGGCTGGAAAACGGCCGCTGGGTGCCGACATTCCCCAACGCGCGCTACGTGTTCTCGAAGAAGGAGCTGGACTACTGGCTGGCCGAGAACGACAAGGCGACGGTGCCGCCGATTGCCGACAGCGTCATCCCGATCGTCGAGGCGAAGCGCTGCGATTTGGTCACCAGCGACCACGCCCTGAGCGACGTCATGACGCTGATCCCGACGCCCGGCCATACGATCGACCATTACGCGGTGACGCTGGGCAAGGGCGGGCGCGACGCGGTGATCACCGGCGACCTGATCCACTCGCCGCTGCAGGCGAAATGGCCCGACCTGGCGGCCTGGATCGACTACGACCCGGTCCAGAGCACGGCGACGCGGCGGAAGTTCCTGGAGACCTACTGCGACACCGATACGCAGTGCTGCTTCGCGCATTTCCCGTCGCCGTCCCGCGGCTACGTGAAGCGGTGGGGCGACGGGTTCCGCTGCGACTACGTCGGCGGCTGATCAGGCGCCTTCGACGAGCCGCATGTCGCGCTCGGCCCCGTCGCCGAGGGCGTCCAGCGCCTCCTGGTAGCCGGGGCTGTCGTGGGTGGCGATGGCCTGCGCCAGGCTGTCGAATTCGATCACCACGGTGCGCTGGTTCAGGCCGGCCTCGTAGGTCTTGGCCGGCATGCCGCGCACGACGAACCGGCCGCCGCCGGCCGCGATGGCCGGGCCGGCAAGCTGGGCATAGGCGGCGACCTTGTCCGGGTTGGTGATGGCGCGATAGGTGGTGATCCAGTAGGCTTTGGCCATGGCGGGTCCTCGTGGTTGGCGGATGGCGTGTGCACCCGGAGTGTGCCCGCCCAGTGTGCCCCCTGGGTGATCGCGGGACAATCGGGGGATCAGGCGCGGACAGCGACATGGGCGCTGCCGGCCGCCAAGGGGCCTTCAGGGAAGAACAGCGTCATTGGGTGCAGGGCACTGTCCTCTCGCCGTCATGGCCTGCGAAGGCCGAGCATCCACGCCTTGTGCTGATCGCGGCAAAGGCGCGGGTGGCGGGCCGGCGGCCACCCTGACGGTTGCGGCGGCCGTGCGACAAGCGGCGTGGGTATCCTGCATCAGGCCCTACCGGGTCATCAGGGGGCCCAGGGCGACGATTTCGACGCGGCGGTTCTCCGGACTGAACGGCCGTTGCGGATACAGCAACTGCAACGGCCCAAACCCCTGTGCGCGGATCGGCGGTGACATGACGCCGTGGCTCCGGAGGTAGTCGCTCACCGCCTTCGCCCGCAGATAGGACAGGGAAATGTTGTAGGCAAAATTGCCCCGCAGGTCGGTGTGCCCGTTGATCTCGTAGGCGACGCCACGCAGCCGCGCGTCATTCAGCGCTTCCACCAGGGCGTTGAGCACAGGGATCGACTCCGGACGGATCGAAAAATCGCCGAACCCGAACCGGATGCTGACGAGAATCCTGCGTTCGGTGTAGGCCGGTGCCGGCGCCGCCGGCGGCTGCGGCGCCGCGACGATCGGGAAAGCCTGCGGCAGTGGCGGGGCGGGCGGGGGCACACGCTGGCAGGCCGCCAGCAGGACAAGTGGTCCCAGCAGGCGCGCAACGGGCAGAGCCGGCATACGGCGCTCGGTCACCGGTGAGGATCCTTGGCGGGTGCCAGCGCATCGACGATTTCGGCGGGTGTCGGCATGCGCTGGCGCATGTCGGTCCCGGCCACGCGCGGCGGACGCAGCCCGAGCCGGTGCTCGACGGCCGCGGCATCATGCGGCATCGTATCGTTCATCGCTTTCGTCGCCGGATCGAGCGGCAGCGCGCGGGCAGCCCTGGTCACCGCGCCGGCCGGGCCGTCGGGCTGTCCCGTGGCGCGAGGACCGGACGCAGCCTCCGGTCCTGTCGCCTTGATGGCCGGGCGCGCGGGACCGACGACGCGCGACTGGACGACGCGCCTTGTCGGCAGCGACGTCCTCATCCGGTCCGGTGACGGCGGCCCGGGCGCGGGACGGACGGCGGCAGTGTCCAGACGGTTGCCGCCCATGCCGTCGCCGCCCCTGGGGATCCGGACGTTGCGGCACAGGTCCGGTTCCTGCAGGCAGTGCTGGATCCGCTCGTAAAGCTGCTGCGGCGTGCCGCAGGGCTCTCCCTCGACATAACATTGGCGCAATTCCTGCGCCGCGGGACGTACGGCAAGAGGCTGAACCGCGGCTATGATGCCTGCAGCCAGTATCGCGCGGGCCGGTAGCCTGGGATGCATTTTCAACTGACGATGACCTTGTCGCCAGGGACAGCGGAACATGCATCCCAGAGTATGGTGGATTGGTTAACACTCCGTAAACGAACGCGCAGCGTCGAACACGTCATTTGCCAGGCTTGACTGAGCCCGCCCATGGTATTGCGGCAGAACCTGTCACAGACGGCCGAAGGAGGGAAACATGTCGTTCATCGCCTCGAATGGCCTTACCGAGGCAGGCACCGCCAGGACCATCGCCGCCGGGGGCATGACGGTGCACTACCACGACATCGGTTCGGGGGAGCCGGTGTTGTTCCTTCACTCCTACGGCCCCGGCACCACCGCGTGGATCACCTTCCACCGGGTCGTCGGCGCGCTGTCGCAACATTTCCGCTGCGTCCTGATGGACCTGCCGAATTTCAGCAAGACGGGCCCCATCGTCTATCACGAGGGACTGCACGCCGTGCAGGCCCGCACCGGGGCCGCGCTGCTGGATGCACTCGGCATCGACAAGGCGCACTGGGTCGGCAACTCGCAGGGCGGGCAGTCGGCCATGGTGGCGGCCATCAACCACCCCGAGCGTGTCCGCAAGTTCGTCATGGGCGGCTCGCACATCGGCACCGGCGGCGATCGCTACCTGATGGCCAACCGTCCCTCGGAAGGCGCCCGGGCCACCCGCGCGGCGCTGGACGACCCGAGCCGCGAGGCCATCCAGCGCTATCTGCGCGTGCACATCGATGACCAGAGCCTGGTGACCGACGAACTGGTGGATTACATCCACCACGCGCACACTTGGTCCCCCGCGTTCATGGAGGCGCGCCGCCAGTCAGTCAGCGTGCCGCACGACTACACGCCCGAACTCGCCGCCATCAAGGCGCCGGTGCTTTTGATCCACGGGCGATACGACCGGATGGTGGCGTTCGAGGTCAGCATCGCGATCCTGAACCATATCGAGGACTCGCGGTTGGTGCTGCTGAACAACTGCGGCCACTGGGCACCGTTCGAGAAGCCGGCGGAGTGGACGGCGCACGTGCTGACGTTCCTGCGCGGATACTGACCGCAACCGCCGGCGCACGGAGGTTTCCCGCGCGCGCAACCGGGCGGCGGGCCGATGGAGACGGCAAAAAACCGGGTTGCGGCCTGTGATTCACCTGTGCGGCGCCGCGGCCCGGCTGGCGGAGCCTGTCGCCGCGTGGGTCCAGGGGCGAGGCCCGGCTGATACGCATCCGTTACAGGAAGACGCTCAGGTTCTTGTCCAGCAGCACATTCGCGTCCAGCACGATCGTCCGCCGTGCCACCTTCCATCCGCCGTCCACGCGCCGCAGCACGTCTTCCCGGTAGCCGGACAGCAACTGATGGTCCGTTTCCAGGTGGGAACGGTAAACCAGGAACGCGGTCCTCGCCCGCACCTCGCCATTGTCCAGCGGCTCCGCCTCCAGGTTGCCGATCAGGTGACGGGTGCGCGAGGGTGGGTCCTCGGCCCAGGCCATTCCGGTATCAAGCCGATCCACCCGCATCGCCAGGTAGCGCTTGTCCTCCTCCAGGATCGCCAGGTCGCCGAGCGGCGTCAGCTCCCGCTGCGCCTCGCGCCGGGGAACGTTCTTGCGGCGCGGCATGAAATACAGCACGTCGTCGGTGAAGAGATCGAGCCACGCGCGGAACTTGCGCTCGTCGAGCAGCCAGGCCTCGCGAATGTAGAACGGCATCAGATCGAGCCACAGCGCCTGCCGCGGCGTCAGCGTCGCGGCGTCGGGTTTGTCGTTTGCGTTCACCGGTTCGCCTTTCCCTTATCCCCGCATGGTCGCCGTGCCGTCGAACCGGGCCCGGATCGGGTCGAGCGGGATGCCGGCCCAGCTGTCCGCGTTCATGAACTGCTCCCAGCGCATGTAGAAGAGCCGCTGGTTGTTCTCGGAAATGTACCGCTCCGAGACCAGTCCCGGATAGTCGGGATGCGGCCCCGCATGCCCTACGCCCATCGACAGGTCCTGCTTGTGCCGGCGGGCGAAGCGGCTGGTGCTCGCTTCGGTCACCTGGCGCCAGTTGTCCACGTCGTCCTGCTCGAACATGCCGGCGGCGCCGTTGTTGGCCTGGCTGCCGATGCGGATCACGCGCTTCAGTTCCTCGGGCGCGTCCCGCTCCAGCAGCACGAAGTGCCAGAACTCGGTCTTCAGCGGGCCGCGCGGCAGGGCGAGGCGGAACCCGAGGATTCCGTTCGGGAAAATCGAATGGTTGCCAAGCTGCACCCGGCGCGCGCGGAGCGTGCCAAGCCGCCGCTCGACCTCCGGCGTCGTGGCGCGGTGGTAGTCCTCGAACAGCCGCATCGTCTCGGTCGAGACGCCGTGCATGTAGCGGGGCTGGTTGTCATCCGCATCGCGAAACGTAATCGCATGCCCGTTGACGAACACGTGCTTGTTTGGGCTGCGGAACTGATCGTCGTGCGACAGCCGCGGGCGGCCGAGGAAGCGGCTCTGCACCGCGGCACTGGACAGATGGCTGGTCGGGACGTGGTAGTTGTCCGAGCAGTTGTCCACCATGGTCTTCCAGTTAGCGGGCTCCAGCCATTTCGTCGGGCCCAGCGCCTGCATGCCGCCGTCGCGCCGGTTGAACACGGTGTCGAGGTACCAGCGCGCGTCCCCCAGGTAAGCCTCGAGGCCCGGCGCGTCCTTCGCCCAGGTCGCGAAGATCAGACCCGCATAGGTTTCCACGTGGGCCTCGATGAGGCCGAGCGACGCAAAGTCGAGCGCATCGTAGTACGCCTCGGACTTCCCGGGGACGTGCTCCAGGCTGCCGTCGTTACGATAGGTCCAGCCGTGATAGGCGCACATGAAACGTTTGGCGTTGCCGTCGTCGCAACGTACCACGCGGTTGCCGCGGTGGCGGCACATGTTCAACAGCGCGTGCAGCCGGCCTTGCCCGTCGCGGGTGAGGATGACCGGATCCTCGCCCATGTAGGTGTGGAAGTAGTCGTCGGGGCCGGGCACCAGGCTCTCATGACCGATCATCAGCCAGGCGCGCCCGAAGATCTTCTCCATTTCCTCGTCATAGATCGCCCGGTCGCTGAAGATGCCACGGTCGATCTTGCCGGTCGCGGGGTCGATGACGGCGTGTTTCCGCGTGGTGCCCATATCCGGATTCTTCCTCCCGCGGTCAGCATAGCAGGGATCGAGGCGGATCAGCAGGGGGCGGCGTGGCGTCATCGTCAATATGGCGCCCTGGCGCGTGCGGGGGCCGTGGCAAGGAGGCGGCCGGAAGCCACCCCGATGAGCGCAGGAGACGAAAATCCTTGCAATTTTCCTGATTTCGGCATACAGAACAAAAATAGAACATCAATGTCGCGAACAACGTCAACGGATTGGCAGCCATGACAGATGATCCAGTAACAGGCGGACCGGGCAGCAACCGAGTGTCTGTCCGGGCAGTACTGGCCTTCGACGGGGAGGATGTGACGCAGGCGCTCGGCGAGGCCGGCATCTTCGATCCGGTCGCGGTGCCGGCCCTGTTCGGTGATGCCGCGGATCCGCCGGGCGGTATCCTGGGTGACGGCATCACGCCAAACCTGGTTGCGGAAATCGAACTCGACGAACCGGGCGGCGTCAGTCCGGACGTCGAAGCCTCTCCGGCTTCCACGGGGATGGAGCAGCCGTGGGACCAGACGGCCACCACCCGGGTGCCGGCGGTCCATGGCGGGCAGTCGCTTGTGCCCGTGCGCAAGCGCAGACATCGACCGACGGGCGCGCCGCCCGCACCGGCACACGCCCTGGGGCGTCAGTTGAAATAACCGGTCGGCCGGAGCCGGCGAAGCGGCCTCTCCCCGTCATGGTGGGCGCAGGCCCACCATCCACGCCTTTGCTGCGATCAGCACCGCAAGGTGTGGATGACCCGCCTTCGCGGACCATGGCGGGGAGAGGAAGGTGCGTCACACCCAATGCCACGGTGATTTCCTGACGGGCCTTATGTCGTGAATCGACGATGCGCGGCCGCGTCGTTCACGCCGGCGGCTTGCAGGAGACGCAGGCGCTCGCGGCACATCGCTTTCATGCTGTCCGGAGGCTCTGCCGACAGGCTGACGACCGCCAGCGCCGGGCGCGGCACAGGTGTTACCCTTTCGCACCGATCGCCGCAGTGCGTTCGCCGCCCGATCCAGAGGAGCAGTGACAGCACCTGGTACAGGTGCAGCGCCACCCCGGCGACCATGCAGGCCAGCAATATGATGAAAGGAACCATCATCACCTCCGGCAATGCTCGGGCACTTCCAGGCATCAAGCCCGGCTGGGAGTCTCCCGACCGCTTCCGCGCTTGATCAATACCGGCTCGGCGCAAACCTCATCCCGCGCTTCGCCGCACGACGATTGGTCCAGTCAAAGCCAGGCGCCTGACCGGAGACGTTGTTGGTATCCCGGCCAGATCCACGTTCGCCTCCCGGGTTATGCCTTCACCGCTGCCGCAGCGGACCGCCCGGGCGAGGGACCGGGCCATGTCCGCCATTGCTACTGGGATCGACCGGCATGGCTCTGGCAGCAGGCGAGGAGAAGAGGCAGGTCGAGGGTCCTGAACATATCATGAACAAAAACCTGCGCAAGTGCCTTATGACGAGGCTGAACGGCTATGCGCAGGATGCAGGGACGGAGTCCGCTGCGCTTCTTTCGCGCCAACTTCCGCCGCCCTCATCCCGTTTTCCCATGAAGATGCCGTCTCCTGAAGATGCCGTCTCCCGGGCGCCGGTCGTCTCTCTATCGTCATGGCCGGGCGTGTCCCGGCCATCCGCTTCCCGCCGTTGCAGCGCAGATGGCCGGGACACGCCCTACGCAATGCACACATCCTGGAAGCGAGTCGGAAATGACCGTAAAATCAAGTGCTTGCCTGGGCGCCAAGAGCGTTCCCCCATCGTCATGGCCCGGCTTGTCCGGGCCACCTGTCGCGGCACAAGTGCTGGAATAGGTGGCCCGGACAAGCCGGGCCATGACGATGGGGGAACGCAGCGGCGGACCGTTTCCGAGATGTGTGCATCCCGTAGGGACACGCCCGGCCATGACGGTGGGGCAACTGCCCCGCCCATCTTCCGCCATCGCGGTGCCGGCGGCGCCGGCCGGCCAGCGCCGTGGTGACGGATATCTGCCTGCAGCCCCCTGTCTCCCGGCAGCGACGCACCCTGGGCGCTCGCCGCCACGCCCGTGCCGCCCTTCACACCGTTGCTGCCACGATGCCGGCCGCGCATGATGCGGCGTATCATCCCTTCAACCGGACCCCACCGTGCCCGAGCCATTCTCCCTGAAGCCGATAGGCACGCTGCACACGCCCTGGCGCACCATCGGCGCGTGCCCGCGTAACGGCCGCCAGCCCGATCCGGCGCCGGTCTGCACCGCGCGCGTGCTGCCTGCGTTCCTCGACGGGCTGCAAAGCCTGGAGGGCTTTTCCCACCTGATCCTGCTCTACTGGCTCGGCCAGCCGGCACCACCGCGCCTGATCGTCACCCCGCCGTTCGACCCGCAGCCGCGCGGCGTCTTCGCCACCCGCGCGCCGTTCCGGCCAAACCCCATTGGCCTGTCAGTCGTCGCCTTCGACGGGTTCGCCGCCCCGGACTGCCTGACGGTACGGTTCCTGGACTGCCTCGACGGCACGCCGCTGCTCGACATCAAGCCCTATTTGCCGACGACGGACAGCGAGCCGGGGGCGGCGATGGGCTGGCTCGACCCGCACGCCACCCGCAACCGCAACACCCCTGGCAGTCCCGGTGGCGTCCCTCCGGGCTGATCAGCGGAACAGCACCGCCACCTTCGTCAGCGTCGTCCAGACCCCCCACAGGATCGGCACCCCGACCACCGCCCAGGCCAGCGCCGAGGCCGGCGTCAGCGCCGGCACGCGCGAGGTCTGGATCATCGGCGCGTCGTGGTGGTCCTGCGCCGCGGCCACCGCCTCGGGCGACATGAACCAGCGATGCGGCACCGGCCGCACCAGCAGGTTGGCGATCAGCCCGATCACCAGCAGTCCCGCCAGCAGGTACAACGTCACGTCATACACCGACGACCGGGGCACGCCCGAGGCGATCGCCGCCTCGCGCATGTAGCTGACCAGCACCGGGCCGATGATGCCGGCGGTGGACCACGCGGTCAGCAGCCGCCCGTGGATGGCGCCGACATACTGGGTGCCGAACAGGTCCGCCAGGTAGGCCGGCACGGTGGCGAAGCCGCCGCCGTACATCGACAGGATGATGCAGAAAAAGGCCGCGAACAGCAGCATGCTGCCGGCATGCGCCGCCCACGGCGCCGCCGCGTACAGCGCGATCCCCAGCAGGAAGAACACGAAATAGGTCGTCTTCCGCCCGATGTGGTCCGACACCGACGCCCAGAAGAACCGTCCGCCGATGTTGAACAGCGACAGCAGCCCGGCGAACCCGGCGGCGACCACCGCCACCGCCATCCGCTGCTTGTCCGTCAGCGCCGTGAACGCCACGTCCGGATGCCCGGCCAGGGAGCCGCCGAAGATCTCCTGCAGCATCGGCGAGGCCATGCTCAGCACCCCGATGCCGGCCGAGACGTTCATGCACAGCACCAGCCAGACCAGCCAGAACGCCGAGGTCTTGTGGGCGTCGCGCAGGTGCACCTGGCCGTGGGTGATCATCGCCTTCAGGTTCGGCGCGGGCGGCGTCCAGCCCGCCGGATGCCAGCCCGGCGGCGGCACGCGGTAGCCTAACGCGCCGCCCAGCATGAAGACGAAATAGATGAGGCCCAGCACGACGAAGGTCTGCCACACGCCGGGCGCGCCCGGGGTGCGGAAGCGATCCATCAGCATCTGCGCCAGCGGCGCGCCGATCATCGCGCCGCCCCCGAAGCCCATGATCGCCATGCCGGTGGCCATGCCGCGGCGGTCCGGGAACCACTTGATCAACGTCGAGACCGGGGAGATGTAGCCGAGCCCCAGCCCGACTCCGCCCAGCACGCCGGTGCCCAGCCACAGGATCCACAACTGGTGCAGGATGATGCCGGCAGCGCCCAGCAGCAGGCCGCCCGACCAGCAGAAGGCGGCGACCACACCGGTCTTGCGCGGGCCGACGCGCTCCACCCAGCCGCCCCAGACGGCGGCGGCGGCGCCCAGCACGAAAATGAACAGGGTGAACACCCAGTTCAGGTCCGCCACCAGCCAGTCGCACCGGGTGGTGAACAGGGCATGCAGGATGCCCGAGCCGGCCGGGCAGGCCAGCGGCTTCTCCCCGCCGATCGCGTGCGACAGCGGCAGCCAGAACACGCTGAAGCCATAGGCCATGCCGATGCACAGATGCATCGCCACCGCCGCCGGCGGCACCAGCCAGCGATTGTAATCCGGCGCGGCGATGGTGCGCTTTCGGTCGAGCAGGCCGGGCAAGGGCATCGCCCCGCCCAGGCGGGATGTGGTGGCGCTCATGGAAGTCTCCCCTCATCAAGTCTTTTTTTGTTTCAGTACAATGGCCGCGGCCGGTTCGGGCCGCATGGGTGCCGGAATCGCGGAATACGTTTCCTAACGTAACCGGGAGTTCCCCCGGCTCTGCCGGGGAGGCAGCAGCAGTTTGACATTTGCGGGGGTAGGCCCCGGTTCGCCCATCAATGAAACTCTGGAGCGTGAGCCGCCAAAGCACACGCTGATGGAGTTCCATCAATGGACGAATTCGAGAGCCTAAATCACACCAAATGGGA
>NZ_NHRY01000097.1 GCF_002937115.1 Rhodopila globiformis
GCCTGCACCTGATCACCGGCATCCGGCGCAATATGCGCAACCAGCTGATGCCGCTGGTCGACAAGCGTATGCTGCGAGGGCGCTTCGTCATCGAGACCGTGTTCGACATCCTCAAATGCCAGATGGGCCTTGAGCATTCACGTCACAGATCGCCCATCAATGCCATGGTCCATATCCTGTCCTGTCTCGTCGCTTACGCCTACAGACCCGGCAAGCCGTCCATCTTGCGCAAAGGCAAAAAGCTCGAGGCTTATCCATAGTTCGGGTCTGCCATAAGGGTTTTCGGCCTTCACGGACTGCTACATCCCTGATGGCTGCCCGGACGGCGCCTGTCCCGGCCATCGCCCGGTGGTTGCGCCGCATCCCGGGCCGGATTCGGAACGAGAACCACGGCAAGCGGGGCGCCAGCTTCGCTACGGGCCGTGCCGGCAACCGGCCCCGGGGAATAGTCGTTCCGGAACCAAAGCTCGGCGAGGCGTGCTGAAGAGACCGGTGCGAAACCAGAATGACATAGCTGATCGTTCCGAGAACGACCGGGCGGGCAACAGCGCCGCTGCCAGGCGATCAGGATAACGGGCTGGCGCCGGCGAGGGACAGGGTGCGGCTCAGCGGGACCCGCAGGCGCGCGCGCCGTTCGAAGGCGTCGATGATCCGGCGGAACAGCGAATCGAAAGCGCCGGCAGCCAGGCGCGCGACGATCGGATTGTGGAACTCATACTTGGCGCTGAAATCAATGCGCGTCCGCGCCGGGCCAAGGGGATTGAATTGCCAGGTCACCTGCAGATCGCGCAGTGGGCCGTCGGTGGAGTCCACGGTGATGCGCCGCGCCTCCTGGTCGCCCAGCGTGCGATTGGTGTAGCTGAACTGCAGCGGCGCCATGCCGACGGTCATGCGCGATATGATTTCGCTGCAGCCGGGCCTTATTTCGCGCCGCGCGAGGATCCGTTCATGCGTACATCCGGGCACGAACTGCGGATAGCGCTCGATGTCGAGCACCAGGGCGAACATCTCCGTCCAGTCGTGGCCAATGGTCCGGTGTATTGCGATGGTCCGCATGGTCGATGGCACCTCGGCGCCAAGGTGCCGCAAACGGCGCGGGGACCGCCTTGATGTGCGTCAAGCAGGCGATAATCAGGAGAGCGTGCTTATGGCACACCATAGACCCGGGATGCCGTCCCGGCGAACAGGGCCGTCTTCTCCGCCGCCGAGGCGCTGGCGGCCAGGCGCTTGAAGGCGTTCCACACCACGCCATAACTGCACCAGCGCTTCTGCACCGGGAAATTGCTCTCGAACATGCAGCGATCGGCGCCGAACAGCGCGATGCTGGTTTCGATCCAGGGACGCCATGCCGCCGCCACCTCCTCGGAGTCCGGCGGGGTCTCGCGCTTCGGCGCGTCGCCGCCGGGCAGGCGGATTGGCAGCGCGCCCAGCTTCACCGTCACGTTCCTCTGCCGTGCCAGCTCGCGCATGCCGCTTTGCCAGTCGGCGAACGCCTCGTCGCGCCGCGTGGCATAGGGGCCGCCCAGGATCGGGGTGCCGACATGGTTCAGCACGATCGGGATGTCCGGGAAAGCGGCGGCGAGTTCGGCCACCTCGGGCAGTTGCGGATGATACACCCAGGCGTCGAATACCAGCCCGAGCGGGCCCAGCGCGGCGTAGCCGGCACGGAAGTCCAGGTCGCGCAGCACGCCCGGCTTCGGCGCCACCTTGTGGATGCGGTCGGAGGCATCCCAGGCGGTGGACAGCCGCACGCCGGCGAAGCGCCCGCCGCTGGCGGCGACGTGGCGCTTCAGCAGGTCGCCGGCGCGGGCGCCGAGCCGGAGGTCGACGAAGCCGACCATGCGGGCGCAGACACGGGCCGGGCCGAAGGTTCCGCTGGCACCCATGGCGGCGATGCCGGTGACGAACTCCGTTTCTCCCAGGGACCGTTCTTCTTCCGGTCCCTCGGCGCGGTACATGGACCGGCATTCCTCGTACACCGTCGCCCGGATATTGTGACCGGTGCCGATGTCGGCCAGCAGCTCCGGCACCAGGTAGGTGTTGCCGTCCCGCGCCCACAGGTGGTGATGCGGGTCCACGATCGGCAGGTCGGGCTCCAGCGCCGGCTCGACGTGCCGGGCCAGCCATTGCTCGTTGATCGTGCCGGCGAAACGATCTGCCTGCGCCATGTGTTGCCTCCCGTTGTCGCCGCACATCGCCGGACGGCCGATCTGTTCCGCATCAGGATCGTCCCGGTGATGCGCGGTTCCGGCGCCACAAAGATATCATTTCTTTACTGCAATGTCTCCGCGAACAGCTGATGCAGCGCCGCCCAGGAGCGCGCATCCGCCTCGGCGCTGTAACGGAGCGCTTCCGGCATGTTGCGTTTCCCCGCTTCCGGATTGGTGAAGCTGTGTACGGTGTTGCCGTAGATATGCATCTGCCAGTCCGCCCCGGCCTCGCGCATTTCGGCCTCGAACGCCGCGCGCTGCTCGGGCGGGATCATCGGGTCGTCGGCGCCGATGCAGACCAGGATGCGGGGCTTGATCGAGCCCGTGGCCGCGGGTGGCGCGTTGGTGCCCAGGCCGCTGTGGAATCCCACCACCGCCTTCAGGTCCTGTCCGGCGCGGGCCAGCTCGAGCGACATGGTGCCGCCGAAGCAGAAGCCGATGGCGGCGACGCGCTTCGCATCCACCTCAGTGCGGCCGGTCAGCGCCTTCAGCGCGCCGCCAGCGCGGGCGCGGGTCTTGTTCGGATCAGCCTGCATGGGCTGCAGGCGTTCGACGGCCTGCTGCAGGTCGTCGACCAGCCGCCCGTCGCCGTGCAGGTCGCAGGCCAGGGCGACGTAGCCCATGCCGGCCAGCCGCTGCGCCTTCGAAATGGCATGCTCGCCCAGCCCGAAGGCTTCCGGAAACACCAGCACGCCGGCGGACGGGCCGGATTTCGGCTCGAAGAAAAGCTGGCTGCGCATGGTCAGGCCGTCGGCCTGGTACGTCAGCGTCTCGTGGCGCATTTCTTGTTTCCTCGTTCTTTTGGCAGCGTCGGTTAGACCATGGGGCACCAGCGCGGGCAAGTCACGCCGACGGGCGGGAATGCTGTGCCGGGCTTCGTCGTTTCGGGACCGTTCGGCGTATAGTACCGCATCGGAACAACATCGGTCGTTTCGAAAGCACCTGAACCGGACAGCATTCCCCGCAATCTGCGCCACTGGATTTCGGCGCCGCGAAGCGCATCATGGCCCGCAAGCAGGCCAGACAACGTCAACGGAGGATCCGCCATGACCGCCTCGAACACCGAAATGAAACTGCCATCGCTGACCCGCGACGCCGACCAGGCGCTGCAAGATGTCGCGGAATTCGGCATCGCGCGCATCGAAGGCGTCCTGGCCGGCGCAACCCTGGCCCGGGTCCGCGACGCGCTGTACCGCGCCGCGGCGTCCGACCGGGAGCGCGGCTGGAACAACCGGTTCATCATGGACAATCCCGAGGACCGGACGAACCAGCGCGTCTGGTGCCTGCTGAGCCGCGATCCGGTGTTCAGCGACCTGGCGGAACATCCGGTCGCGCTGCAGGCCGTCCGCGCGCTGCTTGGCTGGCCGGTGACGCTGTCGAACATCTCGGCCAACATCACAGGCCCCGGCGGTGGCGAGATGATGCTCCACGCCGACCAGGGCTTCGCGCCGCAGCCCTGGGGCGGCATCCAGGGCGTGAACATCGCCTGGGCCATCGACGACTTCACCGAGGAGAACGGCGCCACGCGAATCGTCCCCGGCAGCCACCGCCAGAACCGCGCGCCGTTGGCCGAGGACGACCAGCACACCGTCGCGCTGGAAGCACCGGCCGGATCGGTCATCGTCATGGAGGGGCGCGTCTGGCACCGCACCGGTTTCAACCGCACCGAAAACCGCCATCGCGCCGGCATCTTCGCGTTCTACACGCTGCCGATCTACATGCCGCAGGAGAACTGGTTCCTGTCGCTGGACCCGGCGATCCGGCATTATGCGTCGGAGACGCTGCTGCAACTGCTCGGGTTCAAGGCGGCGCGCTTCGGGCGCTTCTACGGCGCGTCGCTTTACTGAACGGGCCGCCCCGAGCCCGCAACTGGCCCCGGGGATTGGCCACTCATCGTCATGCCGGGCGCAGGCCCGGCATCCACGCCTTATGCTGTTATCAGCACTGCAAGGGGTGGATGGCGGCCCTCCGGCCGCCATGACGGATAGGGCTGTCTGCCCCGGCCAAGGAAAGAACCCACAAAAAAGCGGCCCCTTGCCCGGACCGGGCAAGGGGCCGCTGACCTGGTGCAGCCGGTGCGGCGTTATGCCGCGCGGCGGGCGGAAAGAGCCGACGGCAACTGGGTGATCGCCTGGTCGATCAGCCGCGAATCCGCGTCTGCGCTCAGGCCTTCCGCGATCACCTCGCGGGCGGCCGTGGTCGCGATGTCGGCGGCGGCGAGGCGGACCTCATCCACCGCGGCCTTCTCGGCGGCGGCAATCCGATCGATCGCCATCTGCTCGCGCCGGCGGGCGGAGGCTTCGGCCTCGGCGGCGGCCTCGGACGCCAGGCGGGTGGCCTCGGACCGGGCGCGCTCGATCATCGCCTTGGCGTCCGCCAGGGCGTCGGTGCGCTGCTTTTCGGCGTCTTCCAGCATCGCCTCGGCCTCACGCCGCAGTCGGGAGGCTTCCTCGAGCTCGGCCTTCACCGTGGCGGTGCGGGCATCCAGAAGCCCCGCCAGGGCCTTCCACAACTGCCGGCCGAACAGGATGAAGAACAGAACGAACGCCACCACCACCCAGTTCTTGGGATTGGTGAAGAAGCTTTCCTCGTGCATTGCGGTCTGCTCCTTGTTCAGCCAATGCCGCGGGCGGCCAGGGCGGACCAGACGGCAGCGCCCAGCCGACCCTGGTCCGGCGAAATGCCGGTCAGGCGGTTGACGACCGTCGCGGCCGTGTCGGTCGCCACCTGGCGGATCGCGCCCATCGCGGCGGCGCGGGCGGCGGTGATCTGCGCTTCCGAGTCGGCCAACTGCTTTTCCAGGCGGGCGTTCAGCGTCTCGGCCTGGGCGGCGGCGGCTTTCTTGGCCTCCTCCACCGCGGCGGCGATGGCGCCCTGGGCTTCCGCCCGGGCCTTCGCGGTCGCCTCACGCGCGTCCGCCACGCCGGCGTCGGCGCGGGCCTTGGCGGCGCGGGCACCGTCCAGGTCCATGGAAATCCGAGCGGCCCGCTCGTCCAGGACCGACGCGACCAGCGGCAGCCCGTTCCGAGTGAGCACCTGGTAGAGCACGACGAAGATGATCGCGCCCCAGATCACCTGGCTGGTGGTCAGCGGGTTCGCGAGGTCGAGCTGCGGCATGCCTTCTGCCGCCAATGCGACAGCCGGCAGCATCAGCGAGGCGCCGAGACCCGCTCCCAAAAGCAGCTTCATCCGGGGGAACAGCTTCATGATGCATGCCGGGCGCACCAGGGTGCGCCCGCCTTTATCAGACGAAGAGGATGATGAAGGCGATGACGAGGGCGTACAGCGCGACCGCTTCCGTCAGCGCGAAGCCAAGAATCGCCAGGCCGAACACGCGATCACGGGCGGCAGGGTTACGGGCCACGCTGTTGACCAGTGCCGCGAAGATATAGCCAATGCCGACGCCGACACCGGAGAGGGCGATGACGGCGAGGCCGGCACCAATCATCTTGGCAGAAGCGAGGTCCATAGTCCGGTTTCCTTTCGTTTGTCAGGCCGCGCGGGCGGGGTCATCCCGCCCGCTTGTTCAGAGGTTGAAGACAGGTATCAGTGCAGATGAACTGCGTCGTGCAGGTAGATGCAGGTCAAGACTGCAAAGACGTAGGCCTGCAAGGTCGCCACCAGCAGCTCGAACCCGATCAGCAGGGTGTTGAGCCCCAGTGTCAGGCCCGCCGACATGTAGCCCAGCAGGCCGAGTCCGCCCAGCATGATGGTGAAGGCGCCGAACACCTCCAGCATCACGTGGCCGGCCATCATGTTGGCGAAAAGTCGCACGGACAGCGAGATGATGCGCGAGAGGTAGGAAATCACCTCGATCACGAACAGCAGCGGTATCAGCGCCTTCGGCACGCCCTGCGGCACGAAGTAGCTGAGGAAGTGCAAGCCGTGGATCCGGATCGCCACGCCCGTCGACAGGAAGAACACCACCAGCGTCAGCGCCAGGGTCACCACGATGTGGCTGGTGAAGGTGAAAAAGTAGGGGAAGACCCCCAGCAGGTTGCCGAACAGGATAAAGAAGAACAGGGTGAAGACGAACGGGAAGAACTTGCGTCCCTCGGGGCCGATCTGGTCGACGCACATCGACAGGACGAAGTCGTAGCTGAGTTCGGCCGCGGCCTGCAGCCGTCCCGGCACCATGGCGCGCGGGCGCATGCCCAGCCACAGCAGCGCCAGGACCAACAGGCCGGCAACCACCATCATCAGGTTCGACTGGGTGAAATTCACCGAGCTGCCGATGAAACCCAGCGTCGGATGTAGCTGGAACTGACCCAGCGCGTCGATGCTACCTGAACCCGCCGCCACCCGCTTGCTCCTACCCTAAAGCCAACCGTCAATCCTTCGGCGCGAACATGCGCCAAAGATTCAATATGCCCGCCGCACCGCCCAGGGGGACGAACACCACCGTCAGGATCGGGGTGGTGTGGAAAATCCGGTCCAGCCCGTAGCCGATGGCGACTGCCACCGCAAGGGCTGCAACCAGCTCGATCCCTACCCGCAGGCCGATACTCCACAAAGAACCGCCGAGCTCACCCTGGTTTCCCAAGGCCGGCTTCGGCGGGGCGTCGAGACCCTGTCTGCTGCGAGCGGCTTTCAGACGTTCCTCGAACGAGGGGCCCGGTCCGCTCTGATCCTGGTTCATGCTCGCTCCTGGCAACTGTCGGTGCCGGAAGGCGGGGTCTAGCTACCGATGGGGTCAGCAGGTGTCAAGGACGCTTGGCCGATGTTTCGGCCAAATCCTGGGATCACGTGTCCGGCGGGTTATAGCAGGCGGCTTGGGTTTTGGCAGGTGGGCAAAAGGCTACTCGTCGCCATACGGATCCCCGGCATATCCCGAAGTCGTATATGGAATGCCCAAACGCACCCGCCGGTAGATGGGCGCTCCAGAGTTTCCGCCCGGCAGGAAGGATCGCCGGATTTTCAGCTCCGGATACCCCGCCTCGGGGGCGGGTGGCCGTGCAGGGAGACCCCGCCTCGATCGTGCAGGGGCCGTCAACGATCTGGATACCATGACGAAGGCAGGCGAAGGCCACGGCCGGCTCGGCCTGAGCCAGACAGCGGTCCACCGGCGCCATGAAGGCCGGCTCCAGTCCGGCGGTCGCCTTCAGGGCGGCAAAGCCGGTCACACCGTCGCTCATCAGCAGAACCCGGCGACAGGGCGGGAAGTGGGTGACGCGCAGCGTGTCCTGCCAGTCGTCCATCGTCACGAAGAACGTCTCGTTTGCCGCCTCGCCGTTGTGCGGCGGCGACACGGCCCGAGTCACAGGCGTAGATGCCGTGTAAGCATCGCTACAAACCGACGCCGTGCGAGGTCCGCGGTTCTACCTGGCTGGTGCACAGGCCCATGCGATTGAGCAAGGCTGCGACATCGGCATCCGACCAACGCCAACATCCGTCAGAAGGCCTTGTTCGCCTCCGGCCGATGCTTGTTCATTGGAACAAAGCCCGAGCGGTCCGCCGCCCGTGGCTCGCGCACCCAGATCTCCCGGTTCGGATGCAGGCCGCCGCCGCGCGTGGCGGGCACCGCGGTATGGCGGGCGCGGTGCAGCAGGCGGGTGTCGGCGATACCGCAGTTCGGATGGACGCCGCCGTTGTTGGCGGCCGCCTGCTGCCAGGCCGCCTTGCGCTGCGCCAGCGTCGCGGGATCGTCCAGTGCCGGGCAGGTCAGCTCGTTCCTGTTCAGATCGGCCACGATCTCGTCACCTTCCTCGATCAGCGCGATCGGGCCGCCGAGGGCGGCTTCCGGCCCTACGTGACCGATGACCAGGCCCACCGACCCGCCGGAGAAGCGCGCATCCGTCATCAGCGCGATGACAATGCCCCGCTCCCGGCACAGGGTGGTGATGCGCGAGGTCGGGTCCAGCATCTCCGGCATGCCCGGCGCGCCGCTCGGCCCCTCGTAGCGCACGACGACCATGTCGTGGTCCTGGAAGATCTCCGGGGTCCGGTCGAGCGCCGCAATCAGGCTTTGCTCGCCCTCGAACACACGGGCGCGGCCACGGAAGATGTTGCCCTCCAGGCCGCCCTCGACCCCGGCGAGCTTGAGGATCGCGGAGAAGTCGGGCGAGAGGTTGCCGCCGAGGACGCGCAGGCCGCCGGTCGGCTTGTAGGGCTTCGCCACCGGGTGGATCACCGTACCGTCCACGGCCCGCGTGCCCAGGCGCGCAACCTGCGCCCGCAATGTCTCGCCGGTGCAGGTCATGACGTCGCCGTTGAGCAGCCCCGCTTCCAGAAGCTCGCGGACGATCACCTGCACGCCGCCGACACGGTCAATATCGACCATCGAGTATTTGCCGTAGGGCCGGGCATCCGTGAGCACCGGGATGACATGCTGCGAGAGGTAATTGAACTCCTCCGGCGTGATGATGTCCCTCCAGAAGTCGGCATAGCCGGCGGCGCGGGCGATCTCGGGCGCGTGCAGCGTGACGTTGGTCGATCCGCCGATGGCCATTGCCACGATCATCGCATTGCGCAACGAATCGCGCACGACGATATCGCGCGGCTTCAGGTCCTCTTTGATCAGGTTGGCGAGATGATCGACCAGTTCACCGGGGAACTCGTTGACCCGGCGCGGATCGTCCGAGGCCGGCGCCACCATGTGCAGCGGCTGCATGCCGACGGCGCCGATGAAGGTCTGCATCGTGTTGTAGGTGAACATGCCGCCGCAACTGCCGATGCCCGGGCAGGCATGGCAGGCGATGCGATCGCGATAGGCGGCATCGGGATGCCCGGCAACCTGGAAGGCGCTGACGACATCCAGTGCCTCCCCCGTATCCGGATCCCGGCCGGGGTGGATCGGTCCATCCGACATGAGGATCGCCGGCTGGTTGTGCTCCAGCAACGCGGCGAGCGCACCGACCGGGGGCTTGTCGCAGGCGACCACGGCGATCGTGCCGGCAAGCCCGCTGGCTTCAAGATGCTCGCACAGAGCGTCGTGCGTCACCTCCCGGCCGATGAGCGAGTAGCGCATCTCCCGGGTGCCGTTCCTGATCCCGTCGGAGATGCCGATGGTGTACTCGGGCTGGACGAGGCGTGCCCTGAGTTGGCCTTCGCCCTTGCCAATCCGGCTGCCGAGGCGCGCATGGACCGCATCCACCTTGGCCATGACACCAAGGTAGCACTGGCTGTCCCCCTTCGTGCCCACCACGCCTACGGATGGCTCATGGATGAGCTCGGGATCGGCCCCGAGCACCTGCGCGAGCCCGATGGTCTGGGCCGAGCGGCCCGGATGGCGGTCGATCAGCACGATCCTGGGATTGGGCACGGAAGCCTCCCTGATGACGGTAGACGTGGTTGAGCGAATGGGATGGCCAAAGTCACTTCACCTTTCATAGTCGGCGTGAAAGGGCCGCTCTGTTACATGGGAGCCTGAACGGTCGGTGTCGGGCACCGGCGGACCGTGTGCGGCGTCATCACTTTGAATACCCATGCGCTGCCTGGCAATGCCCTGTCCTCGAATATCCATTCCATATACAAATTGAAAACGCACGCTGCCCGGGTTCCAAAGAACCTTTCCTTCCTTGAGGATCAAGCCGAGTCCCGCGATAGCACCGGGCCGACCACCACACGATGCGAGCCTCCGGGAAGGTCTGGCGGGGCATCTGTTTGGCCGGTTCCATGACCGGCGGCTGGTCGAAGAACCCGATTACGGCCCGCGGATCGCGACATCCGACGCAACAGGCCATCCAATGTTTCGAGATGCCCTTCGACCTGGTAAATATCCCCCGGCAGAGCCGGGGGCTTTATAGTGTTGGCCGCTCAAAGCGGCCGGGCGGGTCGCTGACGCGGCCCGTTGAGTGTGAGCCGCTCAAAGCGGCAAGCGGGACCGCTAACGCGGTCCCGGGTTCAGTTGGCCACTAAAGTGGCCGGTTCAG
>NZ_NHRY01000098.1 GCF_002937115.1 Rhodopila globiformis
GAACGCCGCCTCGCTGAGGCCCTTTTGGAATTGCACCTTGTTCCGAGCCATTGCCACCGCCTCGCTACAACCGGATGTTCATGCTATGTATCATGCCCCAGAGGCTGAGAAAAGTGCGTAAGCAGGAAAAATTAACCAGAGGGTTACGGGTAGGTTGAGGAAACATTATTTTACGCGGGCGCTGCCTCCAGCCGCTGCCGCGCGACATCGACGGATAATAATATCTGCTTCACAACATGATGCCGGCTCTCCGTGCCGGAGGCGCAGGTTCCGTTGGGCGGCACGCAGCGCCCCATTCGTCCCGGCCGCGATGCTGCTGTCGCTGGGACTGTTGTTCGGCACCAGCGCCAGCAGCCAGGCCGACACCGGCTATTACACCACGGCGCAGGCAACCGCCGGCCAGGCCGTGTTCAACCAGATCTGTTCGATCTGCCACGGGCAGCATCTCGAAGGAAAGGTCGGCCCTGCGCTGTCCGGCCAGCAGTTCCTCAGCGTGTCCCAGTTCCAGAAGCTGACTGCCGATTATCTTTACAAATTCATGTCGAAGCAGATGCCGGCGAACGCGCCCGGCAGCCTGAGCAAGACCCAGTACCTGGACGTGCTGGCCTACATCCTGCAGGTCAACGGCTATCCCGCCGGGCCGCAGCGGCTGACGGCCAACGACCGGACGCTCAACCAGATCAAGATCGAACCGACTGGAAAATCCCAGGGCGGAAGCGGTGCGAAGGAGGAAGCGCAATGAGCGACAGACAGAAATCCGGGCTGAGAACGGTATTGCTGACGTCGGTGTTCTATGCCGGCGTGGGGCTTACCCTTGCCGTGGCCCAGACAAAGACGCCCGGCGAGCAGCCGGCGCCGCCGGAGCACGGCACGCAGCAGACGCAGGCGGCCAGGCAGGTCAACGGCAACATCACCGACCAGCAGCGCCTGCAGGCGGACAAGGACACCGACAACTGGCTGTTGTATGGGCGCACCTACGACAACCAGCGCTTTTCGCCGCTGAAGGAGGTCAACGCCGGCAACGTCGCCAAGCTCAAGCCGGTGGCGATCGTCCAGACCGGCGTCGCAGGCAGCTTCGAGAACAGCCCGATCGTCTATGACGGCATCATGTTCGTTTCGACGCCGTACGACCATGTCCTGGCCTACGACGCGACGACCGGGAAGCAGCTGTGGGCTTATGAGCCGAACCTCGGCTACACGCAGCTTTGCTGCGGCCCTGAGAACCGCGGCGTGGCGGTGGCGGACGGCAAGGTCTTCGTCGGCCAGCTTGACGGCAACCTTGTCGCTTTGGACGCGAAAACCGGCAAGGTGGCCTGGAAGACGCAGGTGGGCGATTCACGCGATGCGTTCTCGCTGACCATCGCCCCGCAGGTCTATGACGGCATGGTGATCGTCGGCACCTCGGGCGCCGAGTATCCGACGCGGAACTACGTCGAGGCCTTCGATGCCAAGACCGGCAAGTCGGCATGGCGCTTCTACACCATTCCCTCGCCGGACCAGCCGGGCGGCAAGAGCTGGAGCGGCGATTCCTGGAAGACCGGCGGCGGGTCCGTGTGGAACAACCCGGCGATCGACCCGCAGCGCGGGCTGGTCATCTTCGGCGTCGGCAATCCCAACCCGGACAACTATGGCGACGACCGCAAGGGCGACAACGCCTATACCGACTCCATCGTCGCGCTGCATGTGAAGACCGGCAAGCTGGCGTGGTGGTGCCAGGAAGTGCCGCACGACGTCTGGGACTATGACGCCGACGCGCCGGTGGTGCTGCTGAACGTCAAGGACAAGGACGGCAAGGAGATCGCCGCCGCGGCCGAAGCCGGCAAGGAGGGCCAGGTCTTCGTCGTCAACCGCGACAACGGCCACCTGATCCGCAAGTCGGACCCGTTCGTCGAGCAGAGCGAAACGATGTGGACCAAGCCGCCGACCGACGGCTACGTCAACATCTATCCGGGCGCGCAGGGCGGCAACGAGTGGTCGCCGGAAGCGTACTCGCCGGACACCCACCTGTTCTACGTCCAGGGCACCAACGAGTCGTGGGAATACAGCGGCGCCAAGCCGGACATGACCGTGAACGGCCACCTGCGGCTGGGCGGCGTGCTGCAGCCGATCACGCCGAACGGGCCGATGGAGCTTGGGGAACCGGGGGCGAACGCGCACAAGTCGCATGTCGACGGCGCGATTGAACCGACGGGTGATCTTTCCGCCGTCGACCTGGATAACGGCAAGATCAAGTGGCAGTACAAGTCGGATGAGCCGATGCTGGGCGGCGTGCTGGCCACCGCCGGCAACCTGGTGTTCGCGGGCGAAATGAACGGCGACTTCGATGCGTTCAATGCGCAGTCGGGGCAGAAGCTGTGGCACTTCAACCTCGGCTCCGGCGTCAACGCGCCGCCGATCACGTATCGGGTGAACGGCACGCAGTATATTGCCGTGGCGGCGGGCGGCAACGCGGCGAACGGCAATCCGGTGCTGATGAAGGAGAAGGGGCAGAACTTCGGGGATGCGATCGGTATCTTCGCGATGAAGTAACGGACGGCGGGGCGGTCTGGGGCCGCCCCGTTGACCCTGCGCCATGGCCGGGCCTTGTCCCCATTGGGCCTCAGGACACGGCCGCGGCCGGAGACGGATTTGGCGCCGCGGCCGTTCTCTCTCCGTCCTGGCCGGGCGTGTCCCGGCCATCCGCGCTTCGACGGTGGGGGGTGGATGGTCGGGACGCGCCCGGCCATGACGAGGGTGAGACGACCTTGCGCCCCCAGCCCCGCCGGAGCGCCGCCCCCGGCCCCGCCAGACCCCAGGGGTTTACCTGCGGCGATTTTTCGCTCTAGCGTTCCCGAAACAGGTTAAGAGGGAACGCTGATGACAACCAACGGCTTCGGCAACGACTGCCTGGCGGACGTGCGGGTCCTCGACATGACGCAGTTCGAGGCCGGGCCGTCCTGCACCGAAACCCTCGCCTGGCTCGGCGCGGAGGTCGTCAAGGTCGAGAACCCCAAGGGCGGCGACCCGGGCCGCGCGCTCGGCGGCGCCGCCGGCGTGGATGATCCATACTTCCTGAACTTCAACGCCAACAAGAAGTCGATCGCCGTCAACCTGAAGGACCCCAGGGGCCTGCAACTGGTCAAGGATCTGGCCACGAAGGCCGACGTCATGGTGGAGAACTTCGCCCCCGGCGCGATCGAACGCCTCGGCCTGGGCGCCGGCGTCATCCGCGCGCTGAACCCGTCGATCATCTACTGCCAGGTCAAGGGCTTCGGCGAGGGCAGCCCGTACGAAAAAAATCTCGCCTTCGACATGATCGCGCAGGCGTGCAGCGGCATCATGAGCACCACCGGCGAGCGCGACGGCCGCCCGCTGAAGCCGGGCCCGTCGCTCGGCGACACCGGCACCGGCATGCTGCTGGCGATCTCCATCCTGGGCGCGCTGTTCCGCCGCGTGCGGACAGGGCAGGGCGAGCACCTCCAGGTGGCGATGCAGGATGCCATGCTGCACTACATGCGCATCGCCTTCTCCTACCAGGCGCGCACCGGCAAGGCCGCGCCGCGCGCCGCCGACAGCAGCGTCTCGGGCGGCAATCCGCCGATGGGCACCTTCCCATGCAAGGGTGGTGGGCCGAACGATTACGTTTACATCTACACATCCCGCGCCAACCCCGAGCACTGGCGCCGCCTGCTCGCCGTCATCGGCCGCGAGGACCTGATCGGCGACCCACGCTACGACAGCCCCTCCGCGCGGTCGGAACGCCCCGGCGAAGTCAACGACATGATCGCCGCCTGGACCCGCCGGCACGACAAGCACGAGGCAATGGACATCATCGGCGCCGCCGGCATCCCCGCCGGCGCGGTGCTGGACACGCTGGAACTGCACAACGACCCGACCTTCGAGCAGCGCGGCATCATGCAGACGATCGATCATCCCGCTGCCGGACCATTCAAGATGGTCGGCTGGCCGGTACGCTTCTCCGGCCGTCCGCCGCCGGTGCATCCGGCGCCGCTGCTCGGGGCGGATACGGACGAGGTGCTGGCCCACTGGCTCGGACTGCCCGCCGAGGCGGTTTCCGGCCTGCGCTCTGACACGATCATCGGCTAGACAGGAGGAAACGACATGGCGGAACTGACCGGCTCCGAAATCATCGCCCGCTGCCTGCAGAAGGAAGGCATCAAGGACCTGTTCTTCATCATGGGCGGCCCGATGCTGCTGGCCGAGGCCACCTGCATCAAGGAAGGCATCCGCATGATCGACGTCCGCCACGAGCAGGCGGCGGCGTTCATGTGCCAGGCCTACAGCCGGCTGAAGCAGGAGCCGTCGGTGTGCATGGCCGCCTCCGGCCCGGGCGTGACGAACCTGATCACCGGCATGGCGAACGCGCTGATCGACTGCTGCCCGGTGGTGGCGCTGGGCGGCTCCAGCCCGATCTCGCAGTTCGGTCGCCAGGTGTTCCAGGAAATCGACCAGGTCGAACTGATGCGCGGCTGCTGCAAGCACGTCGACCGCATCGTCAACCTGAAACGAATCCCCCAGCAGATCAACTTCGCCTTGCAGAAGGCGATCAGCGGCAAGCCCGGCCCGGTCTACGTCGATTGCCCCGGCGACATGCTGTACCAGAAGATCGACGAGAACCTGGTCGACTGGAGCTTCGCCGGCCGCCCGCTGCTGGACAGCCGCCCGATGGGCGATCCGCGCCAGGTCGATGCGCTCATCGGTGCGCTGGCGGAAGCGAAGAACCCGCTGATCGTCTCCGGCTCCGGCGTCATCTGGTCGCGCGCCTGGGCGGAAATGCAGGCCTTCGTCGAAGCCGCCGGCATCCCGTTCTACACCACCCCACAGGGCCGCGGCGTGGTGCCGGATGACCATCAGTATGCCTATCCGTCGATGCGCTCCGGCGCGTTCCGCGATGCCGATCTGATCATCGTGCTGGGCACGCGGATGAACTACATCATCGGCCACGCCAGCCCGCCTCGTTTCGGCCCCGCCGCCAAAATCGCCCGTATCGACATCGATCCGGCCGAGATCGGCACGGCAGCCCGTTACGTTGACATACCGATCGTCGGCGACTGCAAGGCGGTGCTGGGGCAGTTGCTGCAAGGCATCAAGGGCCGCGTCACGCCGGACAAGTATGCCGCCTGGCGCAAGACCCTGGCCGAGGGCGAGGCCGCCAAGCGCGCCAGCTCTGGCGCCAACAAGTATGCCGAGGACGGCGACATCCATCCGGTGCGCATGCTGGAGGCAGTCCGCGACTTCGCCAACCGCGACGCCATTCTATGCGTCGATGGGCAGGAAACGCTGAACTACGGCCGCCTGACGATGCCGACCTTTGCGCCCGGGCATCGTTTGAACTCCGGTCCGTTTGGCACGATGGGCGTCGGCCTGCCGTTCGGCGTCGGGGCGAAAGTCGCCTGCCCGGACAAGCAGGTGATCGTCGTGCACGGCGACGGCAGCCTGGGGTTGAACGTGATGGAACTGGACACCGCGATCCGCCACAAGATCCCGCTGCTGTGCGTGGTCAGCCTGAACGGCGGCTGGACCGGCGACCCGAAGCGCGAGAAGCCCGGCCGCGAGCTTGGTTACACCCGCTACGACAAGATCTGCGAGGCGCTGGGCGGCTACGGCGAATACATCACCAAGGCCGAGGACATCACCCCGGCGCTGGAGCGGGCGCAGAAGAAGGTGGACGAAGGGATGGTGGCGGTCGTGAACGTGCGCACCGATTACCGGGCGCGGTTCGCCGGCGTTGCCTTCTCGGACTATTCCACGTAGTACGGTGCGATGGCCGGGTCTCCCCGGCCATCCACGACTTTCACATGCGTCCAAAGGAGAGTCCCCCACGTGCCTGGACTGATGGAAGGCAAGGTCGCCGTTGTCACCGGCGCCGGCGGCGGCATTGGCCGCGAAATCGCGATCATGATGGCGGGCGCCGGCGCCAGGGTCATCGTCGCCGACATCGGCGCGTCCCTCACCGGCGAGGGCGGCTCCGCTTCCCCGGCCGCGCAGACCAAGGCGCTGATCGAGCAGCGCGGTGGCCAGGCGGAAGTTTGCACCGAATCCGTCGCCGCCTGGGGCTCGGCGCGGAAAATCATCCAGGCGGCGCTGGATCATTACGGCCGTATCGACGCCGTGGTGAACAACGCCGGCATCCTGCGCGACGGCATCTTCCACAAGATGTCCGAGGATGACTGGTTGTCGGTGATCTCGGTGCACCTGAACGGCTCGTTCTTCGTCTCGCGCGCCGCGGCGGAGCATTACCGCAAGCAGGAGAGCGGCTCGTTCGTCCACATCACCTCGACCTCCGGCCTCATCGGCAATGTCGGGCAGGCGAACTATGCCGCGGCGAAGCTGGGCATCACCGCGTTGTCGAAATCGATCGCGCTGGACATGCAGCGCTACAACGTGCGGTCCAACTGCCTCGCGCCGTGGGCGTGGAGCCGGATGACCAGCTCGATCCCCACGACCACGGCGGAGCAGAAGGCGGCGGTGGAGAAATTGCAGAAAATGACCCCGGACAAGAACGCGCCGCTGGCGGTGTTCCTGTCATCGGACGCGGCGAAGGACGTGACCGGGCAGGTGTTCGGGACGCGGATGCACGAGATCTACCTGTTCTCCTCACCGCGGCCGATCAGGATCGTGCACCGGGCGGAGGGATGGACGCCGGAGAGCATCGCCGAGCACTGCATCCCGGCGATGAAGCAGGCCTTCATGCCGCTGGACACGTCCGAGCAGGCGTTCAACTGGGACCCGCCGGAGTAGGGGCTACCAAGACCAACCCCGAGCTGGCGGACGTTTGGGCCAACCTCCGTTGGACGACGTATCGGAAATAAGGCGGTCATGATCGACAGGACAATCAAGGTAACCGTTGGAACGACACTCCACGATGATCTTGACGGCGTCGCCGAGGCATGGGAACGGGCCGAGCGCGGCGAAGATGTGCAGCATCACGTTGTAGCATTTGAAAACCTGGAGGCTTTCACGTCGATCATGACACCGGAGCCTCTTCGGCTGCTGAAGACGTTGCGGCTGCACCCGGCGCCATCGATCCGCGCGCTGTCGCGCATGCTGAACCGGGACTACCGGCGCGTCCATGGCGATATAGCCGCCTTGGAACAGGCAGGTCTCGTGGAATGGTCACCGTCCGGATTACAGGCCACGGCAGATCGCGTCAGTGTCGAAGTTGATCTTGTCGCTTGAACGCGCCGCAGGGAACACCCGCTTTCCAGCAATGACCGCCGGCTGAAATCGCCGCCGCACGCTCAATCCATCACCGCCGTATGGTCCGCCCCGCCGCCCGCGCCCTTCTTCGGCCCGCGCATCAGCAGCAACAGCAGCAGCATCGGCAGCGTCATCAGCATCATCAGCTTCCAGTCGTCGTTGTAGGCGATGATCTCCGCCTGCCGGTTCACAAGCGTGTTCAGCACCTGCACGCCATGCGCGGTTGCTGGCGACAGCACCGACCACACCCCCTCGAACGCCCGGTTCAGCGGCGTGATGTCGCCCGACAGCACCGAGTGCTCGATCTGCTCGTTCTGCGTCACCAGCGCGCTGGTGATGGAAATGCCGATGGCGCTGCCGACGTTGCGCACCAGGTTCAGCATCGCCGTGCCTTCGGTGCGCAGCGCCGGATCCAGCGTGGCGAAAGCGATCACCTGCAACGGCAGGAACACGAAACCGAAGCCCACGCCCTGGATGACCGTATTGACGATCATCGTCGTTTCCGACACCGCCGGCGTCCAGTCCGTCATGCGGTACAGGCTCCAGGCCAGCACGCTGATGCCGAAGCCCATCAGCCATCGCGGGTCCACCTTGTTGGTCAGCCGCCCGGCGACCAGCATCGCCGCCATGGTGCCGAAGCCGCGCGGCGCCATCACCAGGCCCGCGGTCTCCACCGGGTAGTTCCCCAGTTCCTGCAGCCACGGCGCCAGCAGCGCCGAAATCGCCAGCAGGATCATGCCCACGGCGAACATCACCAGCATGCCGGCCGAGATGTTGCGGTCCTTGAACAGCGACGGCGTGATGAACGGCTTCTTCGCGGTGAGCATGTGCACGATGAACAGGTAGAAGCCCAGCGCCGCGAACACCGCCTCGATGATGATTTCGTTGGAACCGAACCAATCCTTGGTCTCGCCGCGGTCCAGCATCAGCTGCAGGCCGGCGATGCCCATGGAGCACACGGCGAAGCCGAACCAGTCGAACTTCAGGTCGCTCTGCGCCTTGGCCCGCGGCAGGAACGCCGCCATTCCCGCCGTCGCCAGCAGCCCGAACGGCAGGTTGACGAAGAACACCCAGCGCCAGTTGTACAGCTCCGTCAGATACCCGCCCAGTGTCGGCCCCAGGATCGGCCCGACCATCACGCCCATGCCCCACACCGCCATGGCCGAGCCGCGTTGCTCGGCCGGATAGATGTTCAGCATGGTGGATTGCGACAGCGGCACCAGCGCCGCGCCGAACACGCCCTGCAGCAGGCGGAATGCCACCATCTCGGTCAGCGACGTGGCGACGCCGCACAGCATCGACGCCACGGTGAAGCCGAGCATCGAAATCAGGTAGAGGTTCTTCAGCCCGAAGCGGGCCGAGATCCATCCCACCGGCGCGGTCATGATCGCCGCCGCGGTGATGTACGACGTCAGCACCCAGGTGATCTGGTCATAGCTCGCCGACAGGCTGCCCTGCATATACGGCAGCGCCACGTTGGCGATGGTGGAGTCCAGCGACTGCATCAGCGTCGCCATCATCGTGCAGATCGTGATCAGCGCGCGATGCGGCACGACCTCGAATTCGGTCCGGGTCGCCATGAAAAATCCTTAGAACAGGTCCGACAGCGTGCGGACATGCCCGGTGTCGATCGCGATATCCGCGCTCATGCCCTCGTGCAACGGCGGTCCGCCCGGCTTGAGGTCGAGCCGCACCCGCACCGGAATGCGCTGCACCACCTTCACCCAGTTGCCCGATGAATTCTGCGCCGGCAGCAGGGAAAACGACTGATCGGTCGCCGGCGCGATGCTCTGCACAACGCCCTTCCAGCTGCGGTTGGGATACAGGTCGAAGCTGACATCCACCGGATCGCCGGCCCTCGCATAGGTCAGTTGCGTCTCCTTCGGCTGCGCCTCCACCCACACATGGTCGGTCGAGACGAACCCGAAGGCGGCGGTGCCGGCGGTCAGGTACATGCCGGGTTGCAGCTTGTTCACCTGCGTCACGATGCCGTCATACGGCGCGCGGACCACGGAATGGTTCATCTCCCGCTGGGCTTCCGCCAGTTGCGCCTGCGCCTGCTTGTAGGCCGGCATGTCCTCCACCTTGATGTCGGGATTGCCGTCCAGCTTGGCCAGTTGCGCCCGCGCCTGGCTCTCCGCCGCGCGCATCGCCTGCTGGTCCGAAGCCAGCTTGAAGCGGGCGTCGTCGGTTTCCTGCTGCGTCACCGCGTGCGTCTTCACCAGCGCGGCGAGGCGGTTGTAGGTCGCCTGGTCGGCGTTCACCTGCTGCTGCTTCGACGCCACGTCGCGCAGGGCCGCTTGGTAGTCAGCCTTCATCGATTCGATGTTCAAACGGGTCTGGGCCAGGTTTGCCTTGGCATTGTCCAGCGCGATCTGGAATTTCTGCGGGTCGAGCGTGAACAGCACCTGCCCCGTCTTCACCCTCTCGCCCTCGTGCACCGGGATCGAGGCGACGATGCCCGACACGTCGGTGGACAGCGTCATGCTGTCCGCCTGCACATACGCGTCGTCGGTCTCCACCCAGCGCCCGCCCGACAGCCAGTAGGCGCCGCCGCCGATGATCACCGCCAGCACGCCGCCGATCATCAGGCTCGCGCGCAGCAGGCCCTTGCGTGAGCGCGCCCGGGAGGCCGGGCGGTCGAGAACGTCGCCCTGATAGGTCGTCGCTGATTGGGACATGAAATGACAACTCAATAATAGAAACTGCTGATCGTAAGCTAGCTTCTGATTTCACCGGGACAAGGCGTGGTGCCATGCACAATCGCCGTAGCTCGGATGCGGTCCATGCGGGTTTGTTCACGCCCAGGGGAGACAAGGCAAGGGAGACAAGCCAGGGGAGACAACCCGGTGCGCCGCCTCGGTTGATCTGCGTCAATGCCAGCCGTGGCGGGAAACCGTGGGATCGGCCGAACCACGGTTCCTCGGGAGGGTTCGCTCGCCATGGATTACGATGATCCGGCCTGTGCCTATTGCCCATCCACCGTCCGCGCCTGCCGGTCTGGCAAGGCCGAGGCCAACGGCCCCGGTTTCTGCCCCAGCAAGGTCGATCCCGGCACCCTGGCGGCGGCCCGGGCCCGCTACGACGATCCGCAGACCCAGCGGGTGGCGCTGGAGTCGGCGCGGGTGGAGTCGGAGGGCTACTGCAAGTGGACCCGCGTCGAGGAGATCGTCCAGTTCTCCCGGAAGATGGGGTTCCGCAAGCTGGGCATCGCCAACTGCATCAGCTTCGTCGACCTGGCGCACGTGCTGTCCGGCATCCTGGAAAGCCACGGCTTCGAGGTCGTCTCGGCCGCCTGCAAGACCGGCAACATTGCCAAGGAGGACATCGGCCTGCAGGACAGCGAGAAGATCCGCCCGGGCGGGTTCGAGCCGCTGTGCAATCCCATCGCCCAGGCCGAGCTGCTGAACGCGCATGGCTGCGAGTTCAATGTGGTCATGGGGCTGTGCGTCGGCCACGACAGCCTGTTCTTCAGGCACGCCAGCGGCCTGAGCACGGTGCTGGTGACCAAGGACCGCGTGCTGGGCCACAACCCGGTCGCCGCCCTGCATCTGGCCGACACCTACTACAGCCGCCTCTGGGGTCCCGATCGGCCGGCGAAGCCGCCGAAGCTGCCGCCCGCCGGGCGTAAGGGGGCGGCGTCGAGGCACGGGTCGTCAAGCGCCGGCTGAGGCGGGACAGGCCACGCCTGGACCGCATGGTGGCGACAGCAACGCTGTGTGTGTTCAAGAACTGCGTCACGCCCGGCGACATCATCACTGATGCCGCTGCGGACCGGGCAGCACCTTGGGCGCACCGCCGGGGCGGGATTCGAGGGCGCCGCCAGGCCCATCGGCGAAGGCATAATCGAAGCGGTGCTGCCGCCGCAGATCGATGTCCGAGTCCCACTTGATCCGGCATGGCTATGACCTCCACGGCCTGGCTGGGCAACTCGTCGCCAGATCCGCCGGAATCTGACGCTGGTTGCGTGGCGATCTCGATCCAGCCTGTTCACGCGAACGTGTCGACGAGCTGCACGCGCCGGTTGGCTGGTCTGATATGATACGACGCGCCGGCTCACTGCATGGTTGCAAATCTCCGCACTGAGTGTTGGATTTTTCGCTTTCCTGTCAATGACCTCTAACAGGCGGTAGGGAATTCGCCGTGGCACTTTTCGCCGAAGTGACGGACGAAGAGCGTTGGCTCGAGGGACTGCAGCGAAGAGGCAGGGACGCGGTTCGGCAGGAATTGAACCTGCGCCCCGGCAGGCCGGAAGACCCGCTGCTGGACATTGTTTTCGTGCCGCCGTATCCGACCCGGGAATATTGTGCACGCTGGTGCAACGAGCAGGACAACAGGCTCTTCAGGTTCTCGAAAACATCCGTCGGGATCCTGTCCGCCTCGATCATCCTGGTGACTTGCATCGGCATGTCGGCATTCAGCCTGAGCAACGCAACAAATTCGGGCTTCGCCGGCGATGACTCCGCGATGATGCCGGCTTCCGCAGCAGCGATGCCTCTTCCGGCCGCTGCCGTCCCGTCCGCACCCAACCAGGATTTTTCGCAGTCTGGGAACAGGACGCTGTCCGCCCCGTCTTCTTCAACGCCGGCGGTCTGCGCCTATACCCCCTATGTCACGGCGAGCTGCGGCAGCATGCTGACGGTCGGACAGGGCGCATCCGGCTCCGGTCAATAATGAGGTCACCAGGCAATCGGTTCAAAACCGCACGCTGCCTTCTTCCTCGTGCATGCGACGACGCAGCAACTGTCTTGTCTGTCGCACGCTGTCACACGGGTGGCGAATGCAGGTTGGTTATCGAAACGGACTGCCTGAACATGTCCGGGTCAGGTTGCGCCGATGCTTGCCCGTGGCCGCAGAACGTGGTTTCACCGGAAAGCGACGGGCCCGGCGCGGCGGCGGAGCATCCCCGGATCGCCGCTGTCACGCCCGCTGGTTGGGCGGCACGAAGTAATCGGCGCGGGCATCACGCACCGGCACCGGTGATGGCTCATGGCGGTTGTCGCCGTTGCTGCCGCGCCTGACCAACAGCCAGACGCCGATGGCAATCGATGGCGCCAAGTAACATGCTCAGTGCAGGTGATGCCTGCCGCATCGCGCCTGCAAGCACGCTGATCCCATAAATCCACCAGAGGTGAATTCCTGACAGGTCCATGTCGTGCAACCGCTGACGCTGATGGCGAGCGACCACCAGAAAATCATGACCGCGCCGGCGCCAATCAGGACGACAGCCGGGGCGGCTGCATCGTTGACGGCAAAGGCGCCGCCGATGCCCATGATGATGCCGCCGGCCGGCGATGCAAGCAGGCCGTAGCCGAGATACGCCAGCCGCCCAAGCCGGCCGCGAAAACTGAAAGGCTCTTGTCGGGTTCCGGGGTGGTCGGGTGAGGCGTTCCACGGCCCTGAAATCCAACCAAAACCGTGTTGAAAAGGTCCACGACACTGCCCTGTCGGATGACGTGCGCCCCCGCTGCGGCAACA
>NZ_NHRY01000099.1 GCF_002937115.1 Rhodopila globiformis
GTGCCGGTGGCGAGGCGGTGGTACGGTGCGGGCGCCTCCGGTCTGGATGGGTGCTGTCTGTGCCCGGGCCGATCGTGGGCCATCGGCGGCGGGGGTGCGGGCGGATCGTCCGGATATGGTACCACAGCTCAGGTCTCCCCTCATATTAAGTTTGAAAATTCAGTGTGTTGGCTCGGGCAAGCTGAAACGAAAAGACAGATATGTTGACGCGTTGCAGGGCACGGCGCGATGTAGACGCCTGTTGTTGCTTGGGCTGACAAGCAACGAAGCTGGACTGACCAAGCACAGTTGGCCGTGTCTAATTTGGCTCGTAACAAAAAATGAGGGGAGACCTGAGGCACCACAGAGGAAAACTGAGAACCGCAGAGAGACACTGAGAAGAAAATGTGGCGTTGCGCGCGAAGCGCATGACACCCGGAACTGCCGGATTATGGGCCTGGGCGAAACAACCAATCCGCCGGAGCGGGCGCACCGGCGGATCGATTATTTCTTCCCAGGCTCATAGCATTTCATGCCCGGGCTCTTCAGCCAGCCCCCGGGATCCACAAGCGCTTCCTCCGCCCTGCTGATGCTCGAGGGCGGATATCGTGCCGTTGGGCCGCCATTGTCCAGCCAAAGTCCTGTCGATGGGTTCTCATGATTTTCGACATGCAGCCGGGCGGCCGGTCCGATGACAGCCGCCATCTCAATGCGAGGCGACAATGAAAGCGGGTTGGCCCGCCGATGCTGTCATGCATCCCTGCGGCAGCAGGAAGGCCAGAAGCCATCCGGCCTTCCACCCGGGGCTTGCCTTCAGCCTCCGTTCCGATTTCCGGGCGACCGGGCGTTGCCGTCGGTTGTCCTGGGCGCTTCCAGCCGAGCGGCCTTGGCGGAGTCTGGTGCCACATACTCTGCGCCGAGGTTCTTGAGCCGGGCGTGATCGGTTGCCCAGGCGGCGCCGTAAACCGGTGGTTTTTCCATGGCCGTCGCGCCCTGGGCGAGAGCCGCGCCCGCCCAGCCCAGGCTCAAGGCAGCGACGCCGGCGCGGACCAGGGTTTTCGTCGAGACAAGGCGGCTATACAATGTGCGTGGCATGATAAGCTCCCGTCTGTTGCAAATGAAGTTTCTCTGCTTCAGGCTCGTCAGTCTGCTGATGGAACCGTAGTGACGTCAGGAACTTTGCCGGAGACCAGGGATCGGCGCGATGAAGTATTTCACACCCTGTCTATCGCTTGCCTGGCCCACATGATTTCGTTCCAGATTAACGGAAGGTCACAACGCAAGGGAGGATCCACCATGACAGAGTCACTCGCCGGGAAATCCTGCACGCCGTGCCGCGGCGGCATTCCGCCACTGACGCCCGAGACGGCGGAGGCGTATCGGGCGCAGGCCCCGGACTGGGCGCTGCGGGACGAGGCCACTCGGATCGAGCGGACCTACCGATTCCGGAATTTTGCCGAGGCCTTCGCGTTCATCTGCCGCGCGGCCAGGCTCGCCGAGGCGGAGGCGCACCATCCCGACATCGGTTTCGGCTGGGGCTACGCGACGGTCTCGTTGCGAACCAAGAAGATCAAGGGGTTGCACGAGAATGACTTCATCATGGCGGTGAAGCTCGATCGTCTGGCCAACGCCGCCGCGGATCAGGTGGCGGACTGATCAGAACCCCCGGCCGCGCCGCATAGTGTTCCCGCTGCTGCGGGACCGCTCGCGATCCTTCGCCATCTCCGCCGGCGCAAGCGGGCGGGATTCCCTGTCAACCGCCGGGAACGTCCTGCGTCAGCAAGGCGGGAATATTGGCGTCGGGGCGCCCGGCGAGGACCTTTTCTTCCTCTTCCATGCGCTCTTCGTTCCGATCGCGATCAGCGGCGAGGTTGGCGATGGCTTGCAGCCAGTGATCATGCGCCCGGCCGTCCGGCCGCCCCTCACGTTCCCAGATGAAGTAGGCGGTCTCGCGAATGGCGCGATCGGCTCTGTAATCCGGTATGGGCATGTTCTCGTCCTCTCGATCAGGAAGCCGGTTCAGAAACGGCTATCGGTGGCCTGGCGCGGCAAACGGTGGAAATTGGCCGGACTGTCTCATGCCCGTAAGATTATTCGTCGTTCGAGACGGCGCGCAACGGCAAAATCGCGGCCGGCCGCGTCGGCACTCGATCCCGGCCGGTTGGCGTTCTACAAGAGGCTGGCGCAATCCGTTCCCACGCCGTCGTCCGGAGCCAGCGTCATGACCAGCATCGACTCGCCTTCCCATGATCACGTCATCGTCAACCAGTTTACACGGCAGGCGGCCGGCTTTGCCGCCAGGCCGGAGTTGCATGCCCATGAGGTGCTTCAACTCATCGTCGAAGCGGCGGCGCCCGGTCGCGATGATCGGGCGATCGACCTTGCCTGTGGCCCCGGCTCCGTTGCCTGCGCCTTGGCCGAGCGGGCCGCCCATGTGGTTGGCCTCGATTCCACGCCGGCCATGCTCGGTCAGGCACGTGCGCTTGCGGCAAACCGCAACCTTTCAAATGTCGCGTGGATGCAAGGCAGCATTTACGCCGCCCCGTTCGATGACGGGTCATTCGCTGCGGTCACCTGCCGTTTTGCGTTTCACCACCTGGAAGATCCGGCCAGGGCTTTCGCCGAGATGGTGCGGCTGACGGCACCGGGCGGACGCATCGTCCTGTGCGATGGCCTGGCCTCCGACGATCCGGCGAAGGCGTTCGCCTTCAATGCGATGGAGCGGCGCCGCGATCCCTCGACCGTTGCGTTCAGGACGCTGGGCTGGCTGTGCGGGTTGTTCGTCAGCACGGGACTTGGCGAACCGGCTGTGCGGATGTTCCAGGTGCCGTATCTGGCCGCCGATCTTGTAAATGGGTCCTTTCCCGAGTGGAACGACCGTCGCGGCCTGCTGGATTTGATCGAATGCAGCGTCGGCGGTGACACGCTCGGCATGGGCGCGCGCGAAACCGCGGACGGCGTGCGGATAGCCTATCGCTCGGCCGTGTTGAGCGCGATCAAGACGGGTCCGTCGCAGGCGGCAGATCTCCAATGATCACAAGGACCACTCTTGTCTTGCCGCGAACGCCGGGTGGCATCGCCGCGTTTACCCTGCGACGGCCGACGGCATCGCGGCTCTGGAACGTCGGCAGGAGCGGGCATGAAGCCAAGTTTGACGGCTGGCATGGCAATGAGCGTGATGGGGCTGGCGCTTAGCGTGTCTGCGCGAGGGACCATCGGATACGAGGTGCATGACGGCCGGCGGCCGCAGCCGGCGGTCATCACACCCGGAACATTCAGCACGCAGGATCAGCCCGGCAAGGCGCCCTCGGATGCGATCGTGCTGTTTGATGGGAAGGACCTGTCGCGCTGGGAGAGCGTCAAAGGGGGCGGCGCGCCGTGGAAAGTCATCGATGGCCATGTCGAATGCGTGCCGGGTTCGGGCGACATCCGGACCAGGCAGTCGTTCGGTGACGTGCAACTGCACGTTGAGTGGCTCGTGCCCCCGGGGACCAAAGGCCGCAGCCAGGAGCGCGGGAACAGCGGGGTCTTCCTCCAGGGGCTGTATGAAATGCAGGTGCTCGACAATTATCGTAACGAAACCTACGCCGACGGGATGGCCGGTGCGATCTACGGGCAGTACCCGCCGCTGGTCAATGCCAGCCGCGCGCAAGGCGCGTGGCAAAGCTACGACATTGTTTTCCACCCTGCGAAGCTGCAGGACGGAAAAGTCGTCAGGCCCGCGCGCGTGACCGCATTCTTCAATGGCGTGCTCGTGCAGGACGACATGGATCTGATCGGCCCGACAGGCCACAAGGTCCTGGCCGCCTATCCCGAATGGTTGCCGGACAAAGGTCCGGTCCGGTTGCAGGATCATAACAACACCATCTGGTACAGGAACATTTGGGTACGCGAACTGACGGCCGAGAAACCGCGCCCTCCGGTCAAACCCGCCGGTGAACACTATTACGGGAATCAGCATTGAGCTGACTTCCGCCCCACGCATATCAGGCGGCGTTATAAAGTTGCCGGGGGCCGGCTGACCAAAGGCGCTGCGGCCGGGCGAATGATCGTCAATCGCTGCCAGTCGTGACGGCAAATGGCAGCCGCCTCATGCGCATCGGATGGCGGCGATCGTTGCTGCCCCATCATGCCGGGCGCGTTACCATGTCGTCAAGGTAGGCGAAGGCCCGCCGTGACGATGAGGGGGCGCCATCGCCCTGTCTCAACCGATCTGCGGTCTGCTGTAGCCGGCGTGCCTGGCAAGCCGCAGGGTCGCCATCCACGCCTTTGCTGATAGCGGCACCGCAAGGCGTGGATGCCGGGCCTTCGCCCGGCATGACGATCAGGGATGGCCGCCGTTTGACCGTCTCCTTAGTAACGGTGGCCACCTCCAAACCGTCCGCCTCGGTGGGCGTCGAATGATCCGATACCGCAGCCTTGAAGCGATCGCGGCAGCTTCGGTTGCAGCGGAGGCATGACCCTCGTCATCCCCCTTACTGCGCACATCCGGCCGGGGCCGGCCAGCACCGCGAGCATCCTGAAGACGCTCCGCTCGATCGTCGTCGGGAGGCAACGCGCCATCCGGCGGCACCAGCGTGATTGCCGGTAGCCACCCGCCTTTAGCAGGTGGTTATGCCAGACTGCTGAAAAGATTGGCGGACCCGGCGCGACTCGAACGCACGACCTTCGCCTTCGGAGGGCGACGCTCTATCCAACTGAGCTACGGGTCCATCACCGCCAAGCGGCGTATGCACCCCCTATAGCGGCATTCCGCGCAAAGCTCAATCACCCAGTTTCATCGCCCGCTCACGGCCAGCGCCGCACCCGGTTCGCCTCCTGTTCCGGGGTCAGCGTCGCCGGGCCGTCCGCCACGCCGTGCGGGTGGTCAGGCAGGCTGGCGGGATCCTGCCAGCACTCCAGCGTGCCCAGGGTGCGGGTGCAGAACGCCGGCGGCTCCGGCGGCGGCTCCACCGGGCGGCAGTAGGTCTTGCCCTGGCCCATCCGCACCACCGAGCAGTCCTTGCCGGTCACCAGCGAATACAATGCATCCAGCGGCGTTCGCTGAATCGTCACCACGGTGGCGAGACCGGCGCCCGCCGCCGCCCCCGAGACCACCGGATCCGGCAAGCCGCAGCTGGCCAGCGGCAGCAGGCAGAGCAGGAAAATCGCCTTCATGCCGTCATTCTGCCGGCAAAAGGTAAATGAACCCTTGCCGAAGCCTCGTTTTGCAGCCAAACCCCGACGCCGCTATGGTCCACCGTCGCCGGCACCGCGGTGCCGTGGCGCATGCAGACAGGCGAGAGAACCCGGTGGTAGACATTTTCGACGAGGTCGCGGAAGACCTCCGCGCCGAGCGCGCGGAAAAGCTGCTGAAGAAGTACGGCTGGCTGATCATCGTCGCCGCCATCCTGGTCGTCAGCGGTACCGCCGGCTGGCAGATCTGGATCCGCATGCAGGCGCAGCGGGACGCCACCGTCGCCTCCCAGTTCATCGCGGCGGAAACCGCGATTGAGCAGGCGAAACCCGGCAAGCCGGCGGAGTCGCAGATCAACGCCCTGGACCATCTCGCGGCCCATGGGCCGGAGGGCTACAAGACCCTGGCCCGCCTGCGCGCCGCCCAGCTGAAGGCCGATGCCGGCGACCTGCCCGGCGCCGTCGCGCTGTGGAACCAAGTCGCCGCCGACAGCAATGCCGACAGCCTGCTGCGCGACCTGGCCAGCCTGACCGCCACCATGCGCGAGCTCGACCATGGCGACCCGGCGCTGCTCAAGGCCCGGCTGGAGCCGCTGGCCGTGTTCGGCAATCCCTGGTCCGCGCTGGCGCGCGAGCAGCTCGCGCTGCTCGACCTGCGGCAGGGCAAGACCGCGGACGCGAAGACCAAACTGAAGGCGCTGTCATCCGATTTTGAAGCACCGGCGGGTGTGCGCGCCCGCGCCGCGGCCCTGCTGGCCGGGCTGGGCTGAATGCGCCTCCCGCGACGGATCGCCGCATCCAACACCCAACGGGGCAACACTCAACGGGGAAGCCTGGCGTGACTGTGAATACGACTATCAAGGCCGGCGGGGCGTTCGCCACCCGCCGGGCCGCTCTGCTTGCCCCGCTTGCGCTGGCTGGCTGCACCTGGTTCGACAACCTGTTCAACGAGACGAAGCCCCCGCTGCCCGGCAAGCGCGAGGCGATTTTCGCCGATCGGCGTGGGCTGGCGGTGGAGGAGAACCCGCCCAAGGTCGTGCTGCCGCCGGCGGTGCGCAACGCCGCCTGGCCGCAGGCCGGCGGCAATCCCGCGCACCTGATGGGCCATCTCTACGCCAACGATCGCTTGGCCGAGGCCTGGCGGAGCGACATCGGCGAGGGCGGCGGCTACCGCCAGATCCTGATGGCGCAGCCCGTGGTCCTGGGCGGCACTGTCTTCACCATGGATTCCGATGCCACTGTCTCCGCCTTCCGCCTGAGCGACGGCAAGCGCCTGTGGCAGGCCGACACCAAGCCGAAGGACGTCGACAGCACCAATGTCGGTGGCGGCCTCGGCGCGGACGGCGCCACCCTGTATGCCTCCAACGGTCTGTCGCGGCTGGTCGCGCTGGATCTCGCCACCGGCAAGCAGAAGTGGAGCAGCGACCTGGGCGTGCCCGCCCGCTCGGCGCCGACGATCGCCGACGAACGGGTGTTCGTCACCACCATCGACGACCACCTGCTCGCCTTCGCCGCCGCCGATGGGCGCCAGTTGTGGACGCACCAGGCGGCCGAACCGGTCAATTCCATGCTCGGCCAGCCGGCGCCGGCGTATTACCAGGGCCTGGTCATCGCCGGTTTCGGCTCCGGCGAACTGGCCACGCTGCACGCCGACAGCGGCACCGTGGTGTGGACCGACGGCCTCGGCGCCTCGCGCGGGCGGGCCAGCGGCGGCGACTTCCTGTCGATCCGCGCCGCCCCGGTGGTCGCCAATGGCCTGGTCTACGCCATCAGCATGGGCGGGCTGCTGGTCTGCAACGACGTCCCCACCGGCCGGCGCGTGTGGGAGCGTGACGTGGCCGGCGAGGACACCTTTGCCGTCGCCGGCGACTGGATGTTCCTGATCTCCGTCCAGCAGCAGATCGCCGCCCTCACCCTCGCCGACGGCAAGGTCGCCTGGGTCAGCCAGCTGCCGCACTTCGAGGATCCGGAAAAGCGCAAGGACATGCTGACCTGGTACGGTCCGCTGCTGGTCTCCGACCGCTTGATCGTCACCGGGACCAGCGAGGACGCGCTGTCGGTCAGCCCGTACACCGGCGCGATCCTCGGCCACATCACGTTGTCGGCCGCCGCCGCGCCGTTCGCGCCGGTCGTCGCCGACGGCACGGTGCTGGTGATTTCCAACGACGGCCGGCTTTTGGCGCTAAGATAGGGGGACGCGGCCCGGCTTTAGGCCGCCGTCACACCCATGGAGGTGGTCCATGCTGCCGGTTGTCGTCATCGCCGGGCGGCCGAATGTCGGCAAGTCCACCCTGTTCAACCGGCTCGCCGGGCGGCGCATCGCGCTGGTCGCCGACACGCCGGGGGTCACCCGCGACCGCAAGCAGGCCGAGGCGAAGCTGCGCGGGCGCGACGTCACGCTCATTGACACCGCCGGATTGGAGGAAGCCGCGCCCGAAACCCTGGCCGGGCGCATGCGCGCCGGCTCCGCCAGCGCCGTCGAGCAGGCCGATCTGGTGCTGTTCGTGATCGACGCCCGGGCCGGGGTCACACCCGCGGACGCGCATTTCGCCCAGTGGCTGCGCCGCCAGGGCAAGCCGGTGCTGCTGGTGGCGAACAAGGCGGAGGGCCGCGTGGCGAACTCCGCGATCCTCGACTCCTATGCGCTGGGCCTGGGCGATCCCGTCGGCGTCTCGGCCGAGCATGGCGAGGGCGTGGCCGACCTGATGGCGGAGATCGCCGATCGGCTGCCGCCGGAGGAAGAAGCGGCGGAGGCCGACGACGAGGAAGCCGATCGGCCGCTGAAGATGGCGATCGTGGGGCGCCCGAACGCCGGCAAGTCGACGCTGCTGAACCGCCTGCTGGGCGAGGAGCGGATGATCACCGGCCCCGAGCCCGGCCTGACCCGCGACGCGGTGTCCGTGACGCTGACCGATGCGCAGGGGCGAGCGGTGGAGATAGTGGATACCGCCGGCCTGCGCCGCCGCGCCCGGGTCGAGGAAGCGCTGGAGAAAATGTCCGTCGGCTCCGCCATCCACGCGCTGAAGATGGCCGAGGTGGTGGTGCTGACGCTGGACGCGGTGCAGGGCATCCAGGACCAGGACCTGCAGATCGCCAGGCTGGTCGAGCGCGAGGGCCGGGCGTGCGTCGTCGCGCTGAACAAGTGGGACGCGGTGGCCGATCGCAACGCGACGCGGAAAGCGATCATGGAGCGGCTGGAGGACAGCCTGGCGCAGATGAAGGGCATCCCGGTGGTGACGCTGTCGGCGCTGACCGGCGCCGGGGTGGACCGCCTGCTGCCGGCGGTGCGCGCGGCGCATGAGGTGTGGAACACGCGCGTTCCGACGGGCGAGCTGAACCGCTGGTTCGAGCACGCGCTGGAAGCGCACCAGCCGCCGCTGGTCAACGGGCGGCGGCTGAAGCTGCGCTATGTGACGCAGGCCAAGGCGCGGCCGCCGACGTTCGTGGTGTTCGGGACGCGGGCGGAGCAGACGCCGGAGGACTACACGCGGTACCTGGTGAATGGCCTGCGTGGAACGTTCAAGCTGCCCGGCACGCCGATCCGGCTGCAGTTGCGCGGAACGAAGAATCCGTTCGCGGAGAATTAGGCGCCGCCATGGCGGGGGCAGTGCGGTTGTTGCTTCTTCGTCATGTTCGGTGGCAGCCTCGTTGGCGCAGATGGGGTGACGCCCGTTGCGTTCGCGCAGCGGGTGAGATGAGGGAATCCATGACGACAAGGTAAGGAAAGCGCGATATGTCACACGATATTGGACAAGCTCCTGCTGTCTTGGCTGCTGTCTCATGGTGATGTCGACGTGATGATGGGACTGCCTGAAGATTGGGGGTGTCAGGCGGCAACCACTGCTTGCGGGATCGGATCGTTAGCCGGATAGAATCGCTGCCCGAAGCCGGAGCCGAGCGTGCCGTTGTAGACGGCGCAGCGGACCTGG
>NZ_NHRY01000100.1 GCF_002937115.1 Rhodopila globiformis
TGGCCCGGACAAGCCGGGCCATGACGATGGGGGAACGCTCTTGGCGCCCAGGCAAGCACTTGATTTTACGGTCATTTCCGACTCGTTTCCAGGATGTGTGCATTGCGTAGGGCGTGTCCCGGCCATCTGCGCTTCGACGGTGGGGGTAGATGGCCGGGACACGCCCGGCCATGACGGTGAGGGAACGGCCGCCGCCAGCGCCGTTGCCTGTCCCTATCCACCTGCGGTTCGCTTTTGCGCCCACGGGGATACGCCTCGCCGTGAGAGAAAGGCAATGGAGCAGGACACATGGAGGCTCAGCCGGCGGTCTCCGTCCGGCCAAGCCGCCGTTCGATCCGCCCGACGCGCAGGTCCGTCCGATCCATCCGGCGATTGAGCCCGGCCATGGTTTCCTCCAGGTTCGTCGCGCGGACCTTGATGCCGGCCAGATCATCGATGGTGCGGTCCAGCTTGACGTCCACCCGATGCATGAACCGCAGGACAAGGCTGTCGGGTCCGTCGCTCATATCGTTTCTCCTGCACGGGTAGCATCGTTCTGACGGCCCTGTTTTTCAGGCCTTTCGTGGCACGCCGCGGCATGTCCCCCTGCCCAGCCCCCACCGGTAGCGCTCGCTCCCAACCCACGCCATATTACCACTCGCACAGACGAAGGGTCGCCATGAGCTTCCGTTCCCTCTACCGCCACGGCTTCGCCCGTGTCGCCGCCTGCACCACCCGCACCGCGCTGGCGGACCCGGCCACCAACGCCGAGACCATCCTGCGCATGGCACGGGACTGCGATCGGCAGGCGGTGGCGGTGGCGGTGTTTCCCGAGCTCGGCCTGTCTGGCTACGCCATCGGCGATCTGCTGCAGCAGGTGGTGCTGCTGGATGCGGTGGAGGCCGCGATCGACACCATCGTCGCCGAATCCACGGATCTCATGCCGCTGCTGCTGGTGGGCGCGCCGCTGCGCCACCTGGGCGGGCTGTACAACTGCGCCGTCGCCATCCATCGCGGCCAGTTGCTCGGCGTGGTGCCGAAGATCCACCTGCCGAACTATCGCGAATTCTACGAGACCCGTCACTTCGCCAGCGGCGACGGCACCGAAGGCGGCGCCATCACCATCGGCCTCAACACCGTCCCGTTCGGCCCCGACCTGCTGTTCGAGTCCGCCGACATCAACGGCCTGGTGGTCCACGCCGAGATCTGCGAGGACGTCTGGGTGCCCAACCCGCCCAGCAGCGAGGCGGCCGTGGCGGGCGCGACCGTGCTGGCGAACCTCTCGGCCAGCAACATCACCATCGCCAAGGCGGAAACCCGCCGCCTGCTGTGCCGCTCGCAGTCGGCCCGCTGCCTGGCGGCGTATCTGTATGCCGCGGCCGGGGCCGGCGAGTCGACCACCGACCTCGCCTGGGACGGCCAGGCATCGGTGTTCGAGAACGGCGCCACGCTGACGGAAACCGAGCGCTTCCCGGCGCACGACCAGGCGGCGATCGCCGACATCGATCTCGACCTGCTGGCGCAGGAGCGGCTGCAGATGGGCTCGTTCGACACCAACCGCCGCCGCAGCGCCCGCGCCTTCCGCCGCATCGGTTTCACCGTCTCGCCGCCCGAGGACGATGCCGGCTTCCGCCGCCGTGTCGAGCGCTTCCCGTTCGTCCCTGCCGATGTCTCGCGCCTCGCGCAGGACTGCTACGAGGCGTACAACATCCAGGTCTCCGGCCTGGCGCAGCGGATGCGCGCGACCGGGTCGAAGAAGGCGGTGATCGGCATTTCGGGCGGGCTGGATTCCACCCAGGCGCTGCTGGTCTGCGCCCAGGCGTTCGATCTGCTGGGCCTGCCGCGCGGGAACATCCTGGCCTACACCATGCCGGGCTTCGCCACCTCGGACCACACCAAGTCGAACGCCTGGCGGCTGATGAAGGCCCTGGACGTGACCGCGCATGAGCTGGATATCCGGCCGGCGGCGCGGCAGATGCTGGCCGATCTCGGACACCCGTTCGCCGAGGGACAGGCGGTGTATGACGTCACCTTCGAGAACGTGCAGGCCGGGCTGCGCACCGACTACCTGTTCCGGCTGGCGAATCACCACGGCGGCATGGTCATCGGCACCGGCGACCTGTCGGAGCTGGCGCTGGGCTGGTGCACTTATGGCGTCGGCGACCAGATGTCGCACTACAACGTCAATGCCGGCGTGCCGAAGACGCTGATCCAGCATTTGATCCGTTGGATCATCGGCTCGAAGCAGTTCGCCGAGGACGTGCTGGCGACGCTGGAGGCGATCCTGGCCACCGAGATCTCGCCCGAGCTGATCCCGGCCGAGGCCGGCGCCGCCCCGCAAAGCACCGAAGCCAAGATCGGCCCCTACGCGCTGCAGGATTTCACCCTGTTCCACGTCCTGCGCCACGGCTTCCCGCCGTCCAAGGTCGCCTTCCTGGCGCTGCACGCCTGGGAGGACAAGGACCGCGGCGACTGGCCGCCGCATTTCGACGCGGACCGCCGCGTCGCCTACGACCTGAAGCAGATCCGGCACTGGATGGAGGTCTTTCTCACCCGCTTCTTCGCCTTCAGCCAGTTCAAGCGCAGCGCCCTGCCGAACGGGCCGAAGGTCTCGGCCGGCGGCTCGCTGTCGCCGCGCGGCGACTGGCGGGCGCCGTCGGACGGCAACGCCGCCGCCTGGCTGGCGGAGCTGGAACGCAACGTCCCTCTGGAGTAACGAACCCGGACCCAGACCTTGCAGCATTTCCTGTACCTCGTGGCGGCCGGGCTGGTGGCCGGCAGCATGAATGCCGTCGCCGGCGGCGGCTCGTTCGTCACCTTTCCGACGCTGGTGCTGGTTGGGCTGCCGCCGATTGCCGCCAACGCCACCAGCACGGTGGCGCTGTGCCCCGGCACGCTGGCGAGCACCTGGGCCTATCGCCGTGAGTTGACGGGCATCGGCGGCATCAGCCTGCGCGTGCTGCTGCCCATCGGGCTCGCCGGCGGGCTGAGCGGGGCGATCCTGCTGCTGATCACGCCCGGCGGGCTGTTCGACAAGGTCATTCCCTGGCTGCTGCTGCTGGCGACCCTGACGTTCCTGGGCGGGCGGCGTCCCGGCATCTGGCTGCGGCACTATGTGTGCATCGGCCGGCCGGCGCTGCTGGCCGCGCAGTTCGTCATCTCGGTCTATGGCGGCTATTTCGGCGGCGCCGTCGGGCTGATGATGCTGGCGGTGTGGACGCTGCTGGAAACGGCCGATCTGCAGGCGATGGCGGCGGCGCGGACGCTGCTGGTCAGCACCGCCAATGCCAGCGCGGTGCTCTGCTTCATCCTGGCCGGCGCGGTGTGGTGGCCGGAGGCGTTGGCGATGATGGCGTCGGCCGTCGCCGGCGGCTACTATGGCGCCCGCTTCGCCCGGCACCTGCCGCCGCCGGTGCTGCGCGCCTTCGTCGTGACGCTCAGCGCCGCGGTCACCGCCGGGTTCTTCGTCAGGGCTTACTGAGCCGGTCACAGGCGATCGCTGCGTCCGGCAGCCGCTTCGCACGTGGAATTGCGCGGGTGGCAACGATACACAGCTTGTGGCCCGCGCGCCCGTGGGAGAAGAGTGACGCCCCCTGGGAGGCGATGTCGCCGGCCGAAGCGGCTGTGCGCTCGCGGGCCAGGCGCAAAGTCATAACAAGGGGAGACCGAGATGGCAGACGCTGTTCACATCCATCCAGCGGTGGACGCCGGGGTGAAACCAGGCTCAGGCAGCTTCAACGGCGGCACGCTGGTCTGCAAATGCGCCCAGGATCCGGTCAAGGTCAGGATCGACAGCAACATCGCCTATAACCACGCCTGCGGCTGCACCAAGTGCTGGAAGCCGGAGGGCGCGGCGTTCTCGGTCGTCGCCGTCGTGCCGCGGGACAAGCTGCATGTCACCGCCAACGAGAACAAGCTGCAGGTCGTCGATCCGAACGCCGCCATCCAGCGCCATGCCTGCAAGGGCTGTGGCGTGCACATGTATGGCCGCATCGAGAACAAGTCGCATCCGTTCTACGGCTTCGACTTCATCCATCCCGAGCTGTTCCAGGAAAGCGGCTGGCCGCCGCCGGAATTCGCCGCATTCGTCTCGTCAGTGATCGAATCCGGCGTGAAGCCCGACCAGATGGCGGGAATCCGTTCGCGGCTGAAGGAGCTGGGACTGGAACCGTATGACTGCCTGTCGCCGCCGCTGATGGATGCGATTGCCACGCATGTCGCCAAGGCCTCGGGCGTGCTTGCGGCCTGACTCGCGGGCCGGGCAGCGGATGACCCGTTGCCCGGCTGGCGTCCGTGCGGTCGGCTGTGGCGGTCAGAGCCCGGCGAGAATCGTCTCGGCCTTGCTGACCTCGAATCCGCCGGGCGCTTCGACATTCAGCTGGGTCACCTTGCCGTCCTCGGCCACCAGGGCATAGCGCTGGCTGCGCCATCCCATGCCGCGCGCGTTCAGGTCGAGCTCGAGCCCCAGCGCCTTGGTGAACTGGGCAGCGCCGTCGGCCAGCATCATGATGCTGTCGCCGGCGTTCTGGTCCTTCGCCCAGGCGCCCATGACGAACACGTCGTTGACGGCGACGCAGGCGACGGTGTCCACGCCCTTCGCCTTGAGAGCGTCGGCATTCTGCACGAATCCGGGCAGGTGCTTGGCGCTGCAGGTCGGGGTGAAGGCGCCCGGCACCGCGAACAGCACCACTTTCTTGCCCTTGAAAATCTCGTCGGTGGAGATCTCCTTCGGCCCGTCCGCGGTCGCGACCATCAGTTTCATCGACGGGATGCTATCGCCCACTTTGATTGTCATGACTTTCTGCTCCCCGAATGGGTTTCATGAGTGTCTGCCGCTGGCATGACAGGGGCCGAGTCCTAGCCTTCCCGGCAGTAGAAGTCACCCCCGGGGCCGAGCCCTGGCCCTGGCGGCCCGGTGGACCTAAAACGCCGCGGTATCACTGTTCGCCAGGCACGTGCGCATGCAATTCGATCCCTACACCCTCGCCGGCATCGTCGGCGCCGGCTGCTTCATCCTCGCCTATTTCGCCACCTTGCAGGGGTGGATGGCGGCGGACGGCTGGCCCTTTCCGGCGGCCAACCTGCTGGGCGCGACGCTGGTGCTGGTGTCGCTGATGGATGCGTGGAACCTGCCGTCCGTGGTGCTGGAATGCTTCTGGGGCGCGATCAGCCTCTACGGCCTGGCGCGCAGCCTGCGGCGCCGGACCCGGCCATGACGGAGAGGCAACGGGCCTGGCCACCACTCCACCAGGCCGGCGCCTGTGCGGCCGTGGTCGAGCCGCTGATGCCGGTCGTCCGGGCCATGCCGATGCTCCCGCCCCGCCGATTCAGCCGCAGGCAGGCGTGGTGCTATGAGGCATCCCCGGGATAAGTCATGATGCAGTGCGGCATCACACGGCCGGGACATTCAGGCGGAAGGACGGAACAATGAGCTTGCAAGGAAAAGTCGCCCTCGTGACGGGCTCGACCAGCGGCATCGGCCTGGGCATCGCCCGCGCCCTGGCCGCCGCCGAGGCGGACATCATGCTGAACGGCTTCGGCGACGCGGGGCAGATCGAGGCGTTGCGGGCCGATATCGCCGCCACCCACGGCGTCAAGGTCGGCTATCACGGCGCCGACATCAGCAAGCCGGCGCAGATCGCGGCGATGGTGGCGGATGCCGCGAAGACGCTGGGCCCGGTCGATATCCTGGTCAACAACGCCGGCATCCAGTTCACCGCCAGCGTGGAAGAGTTCCCGGACGACCGCTGGGACCAGGTCATTGCCATCAACCTCTCGGGCGTGTTCCACGGCATGAAGGCGGCCATTCCGGGGATGAAGGCGAAGGGCTGGGGGCGGATCATCAACATCGCCTCGGCGCACGGTCTGGTCGCCAGCCCGCAGAAAGTGGCCTATGTCGCAGCCAAGCATGGCGTCGTCGGCATGACCAAGGTGGCGGCGATCGAGCTGGCCAACAGCGGCGTCACCGTCAATGCGATCTGTCCCGGCTGGGTGCTGACGCCGCTGGTGGAGAAGCAACTGCACGATCGCGCCGGGCGCGAGGGCAAGACGCTGGAGCAGGTGACGCATGACCTGGTGGCGGAGAAGCAGCCGATGGTGAAGTTCACCACGCCGGAGCAGATTGGCGGCCTGGCGGTGTTCCTGTGCTCGGACGCCGCGGCGACGATCACCGGCACGCCGCTGTCGATCGACGGGGGATGGACGGCGCAGTAGGGCGGATCGCGTTCGCGCCTGGACACGCGGACGGACGTGGCTCCGGCCACGCATCGGGTGAAAGGAACCGGCACCGGGGCGGCTGGGTCCCGGTGGGCGGAGCGGCGTGGCCGACGGAGATCCCGCCCCCATTCACTGCTGAGTTCTTGCGACGAGCGGCAGTGTCGTCCCGGGGGGAAGGCAGCGGCAGAGCCTGGATTGGCGACCGATTTCTAACACGGAGAACGCGAAGGACCACCAAGGGCCACGAGGGTTTGAACGAGTCAGCCAACGATGTGGCGCAGGCCGTAATACCAACCCGCATAAAGAATTACTCACCGACGTTGCCTTCCGACCCCGGATGAAGGGTGCTTGGTGGCCGCGGATGGGTGATTTCTTATGCGGGTTGGTATAAGTCAGGTACAAAGGATCTGCGCGAAACAACCGATCCCCCGGATCGACGCACCGGCCCTTCCCCGTCATGGCGGCTACCCGGGTCAAGCCCGGGCACAGGCTCCGGGCCACCGGCCATGCCTCATGCTGATCACAGCAAAGGCGTGCATGGCCGGCCCAGGAATGCGGCTTGTCCGGTCCCGGCTCGCCAGCAAGGTCCGGTCTCCGTGGCGCTTTGTGGTCCTCCGCTTTCTCCGTGTTGAAAATCAAGGAAGAATGCGCAGGCACGGACGGTTCCGGAGGGCGCTGCCACCGCCACAGCTTCAGCCCCCGGTCGCCATCTCTCGCCAAGGGCGGCCAGGCGCAAGGGCGGCGGGCCTTCTGCCCCATCCAACGGGGGCGGCGTTTCCGGTGGGCTGTAAGCGCATCCTGTGCCGCAAGGCCGACGTTTCGGCTTCCGGCGGGCGCTGACTGTCTCTAGAAGGTTGCGGCCAACCTCCGATGGAGCTCGCATGCAGTCCCAGGAAGTCGCCCGCTTCACCACGATGATGACGAAATCGGCCGAGCTGAAGCGGCGCATCGCCACCGAGCTCGCGGAGGCGGTCATCAAGGTCGTGGATGCCTGCGAGACCAGCCTGCGCGCCGGCGGCAAGCTGCTGTTCTGCGGCAATGGCGGCTCCGCCGCCGACAGCCAGCACCTGGCGACGGAAATGCTGGTCCGGCTGCGCGGCAGCCATGAACGGCCGTCGGTTCCCGCTCTGGCGCTGACCCTCGATCCGGCGATGCTGACCGCCTGCGGCAACGATTACGGCTATGACCGGGTGTTCGAGCGGCCGTTGCGCGGCCTCGGCCGGCGCGGCGACGTGCTGTTCGGCATCACCACCTCCGGCCGCTCGCCCAATGTGGTCCGGGCGCTGCAGGCGGCGCGGGAGATGGGGATCGTCACCGTCGGCCTGCTGGGCGGCGGCGGCGAGCCGGCGCTGGGCCTGTGCGACCTGGCGCTGCTGGTGCCGGACAACGAGACGGCGCGCATCCAGGAATGCCACATTGCCCTCGGCCACGCGGTGCTGGAACTGCTGGAGGACCGCGTCATGGCGCGGCCGCTGTCGTGAAGGTGCTGGTTACCGGTTGTGCCGGCTTCATCGGGTATCACGTGGCCGAGGCGCTGCTGGCCCGTGGTGACAGCGTGGTCGGGCTGGACTGCCTGAACGACTACTATGACGTGCGGCTGAAGCAGGCGCGGCTGGAGCGGCTGCGGCGCCAGGCCGGGTTCGCGTTCCACCATCTGGACATCGCGGACAAGGACGCCGTCCGGGCGGTGATCACCGGCAACGACGACATCGTCGGGATCGTGCACCTCGCGGCGCAGGCGGGGGTGCGGTATTCGCTGGTCGATCCGTACGCCTATGTGCACAGCAACGTCATGGGCCATGTGGTGATGCTGGAGGCGGCGCGGCGGCTGGGCCGGCTGCGGCACATGGTGTTTGCCAGCACCTCCTCGGTGTACGGGTTGAACACCGAGATGCCGTTCCGCGAGACTGACCGGGTGGACACGCCGGTGTCGCTGTATGCCGCGACCAAGCGAGCGGATGAGCTGATGGGCCACGCCTATGCGCATCTGTTCGGCCTGAAGCTGACCGGGTTGCGCTTCTTCACGGTGTACGGCCCGTGGGGGCGGCCTGACATGGCGTATTTCAGCTTTGCCAAGGCCATCATGGCCGGCGAGCCGATCACCTTGTATGAGGAGGGGCGGCTGCGGCGCGACTTCACCTATATCGACGACATCGTCGCCGGCGTCGTGGGCGCGCTCGATCGGCCGCCGGAGGACCCGTGCCCGCCGCGGCTGCTGAACATCGGCAACCACCAGGTCGAGGAGGTGCGCGAACTGGTGCACCTGCTGGAGGAAAGCCTGGGCCGCAAGGCGATCATCCGATCGGCGCCGAAGCCGGCGGTGGACGTGGAGGCGACCTACGCGGCGATCGACGCCATCCATACGCTGACCGGCTTCACCCCGTCGACGCCGCTGTCGCTGGGCGTGCCGCGCTTCGTGGCGTGGTTCCGGGAGTGGCAGGCGAAAATTTCAGTTGGATGAAAAAACCGGCTTGACGGGGGTGCGGCGAGGGCCTAAATCCCCGTTCACCGCGACGGACGATTTCTCTTGCTTTGGTTCGTCGCTTCGGTTACCTTTCAAGGCTTGGCGCCATGAAGGGTGCTTCAAAAAAGCAAATGGCCCTGTCAGCCCATTTAGGGTGGGCGATGGGGGCTGTTTGGTTTTTCGTTCTTTGACAATTGCAGAAGCGAGGAAGGGATACGTTGGCGGCGCCCTGGTGATTCACCGTGATGCGGTGGGTCTGGTTAGGCGGCCTGGTGGCTGGATTGGTTGATCTGGTTCATGTCATCTGGG
>NZ_NHRY01000101.1 GCF_002937115.1 Rhodopila globiformis
GTTGTTCGCAGCGGTCACGCCAACGGACCCCGGACGGCCCGGCAAATGGTCCTTGATCCGCTCCCACTGGTCGTCGCGCAAGGCATGTCGATGCATCGGTCAGCCTCTCCAAAGCTGACTGCCTATGCATCGAAGAACCGGGGCTGCTGGAATCGGGAAGCCGCTTGTTGATCAACGATTCCGCCGCACTGTTGCAGCCCAGACTCACTCGGCTGGCTCCAATTGACGACACGCCCTAGTGTCTTCGGGTTGACGCAATGGCGCTGCCGGCACTGTCGATCGAAGGTCGGATCGTACCAGGCCCCGCTGTTCCACGCGGCCGCCGCGACAGGAACCCGATGTTCAACCACGGCCTCTTCGCGATCGGCCATCGGGACGTCGCGCGCCATCCCGTCCGGGCGGCATGGGGCGCCGTCAGGACAGCGGGCCGACCTCGGACTCCAGGATGCCCCAGGCCTGGTCGCCGTATTTCTTCTTCCACTCGGCGTAGAATCCGGCCGACTTCAGCGCCTGGCGGAACGCCGGCTTGTCCGCCTCAACGAATTCCAGCCCCTTCGATTTCAGATCGTTCGTGACTGTGCCGTTCAGTTTCGCGATATCCGCCCGCTCGTCCAGCGCCGACTTGTTCATCTCCCGCGTCAGGATCGCCTGCGCGTCCGCCGGCAGGCGCGAGAAGCTGCGCCGGTTCGCCAGCATCCAGAAGCCGTCCCACATGTGGCTGGTCAGCGAGACGTATTTCTGCACCTCGTACAGCCGGGCGATCTCGATCAGCGTCAGCGGGTTCTCCTGCCCCTCGGCGATCTTCGTCTGCAGCGCCGAATACACCTCGGCAAAATTGATGCTGATCGGCGAGGCGCCCAGCGCCGTGAACATGCTGGTCCACAGCGGCGAGACCGGCACGCGGATCTTGAACCCCTTCAGGTCCGCCGGCGTCCGGATCGGGTGGGTGGAGCTGGTGATCTGGCGGAACCCGTTGTCCCACATCTTGTCCATCGCGATCAGCCCGCGCTTGCTGATCTGCCCGCGGACATAGGCGCCGAGCTTGCCATCCATCGCCTTCCACACGGTGTCGTAGTCCTTGAAGGCGAAGCCGACGCCGTTGATCGATGCCGGCGGCACCAGGGTGGCCAGGATCAGCCCGGACAGGGTGAACAGGTCCACCGCGCCCTCACGCAGCTGCGCCAGCGTATCGGTATCGCCGCCGAGCTGGTTGTTCGGAAACACCTGGATCTCCACCGCGCCGTTGGTCGCCGCCTTGATCCGGTTCGCCGCCTCCTGCTGGCGTATGGTCATCGGGTGCGTGGCCGGGATGTTGTTGGCCAGCTTCAGGGTGAAGTCCGCCGCCCGGGCCGGGCGCGTGCGAATGGCGAACAGCGGCAGCGCGGCCCCGGCGAGCAGGCTGCGGCGGGCGAGGGTGGGCATGGCTGGCTTCCTTGGCACGTTCAGGCGGCAAAATACCCTCCGGTAACATCGGCGCAAGAGCCCGCCGGCGCCGTAAAGGTTTTGGTAACCAACGCCTGCTAGCATGCCGCCCAGGAGACCGAGCATGTTGTCCTCGGCGGTGAAGAGCTGGTTCGGGCGTGCATCCCCGACGGCCGCGGCGAAGCCGGTTGCCGCGCCGCCCGCGCCTGCGCCGGAACCGCAGGTCCAGGCGCCGGCGCCGCATACCTCGCCGAAAACCCCGCCGGGGACCCCTTGGCCGTCCGCCCGCCTGGCGGTCGCCGATCGGCTGTGGGGCGAGGGGTTCAGTTTTCCGGGCGGCGAGGTCGAGGGCCTGCGGCTGACCCGCTCGCTCGGGCTGTCGCCGGCGACCAGCCTGCTGCTCGTCGGCGGCGGTGGCGGCGGCGCCGCCTGCGCCGTAGCGCGGGCGTTCGGCGCCTGGGTCGCCGCGCACGAGAAGGATACGGAACTGGTCACTGCCGGCAAGGGACTGATCACCCGCGTGGAACTCGGCCGCAAGGTCAGCATGGCGCTGTGGGAGCCGGACCAGCCGGCATTCGAGGTCCGCAAGTACCACCACTGCGTCGCCTTCGAGCCGCTCGCCGGCCAGCATGTCGAGCTGGTCCTCGACGGGCTGGCGCGGACGCTGAAGCCGGCCGGGCAACTGGTCATGACCGACCTCGTCGCCGCCGCCCCCCTCGACCCGGCCGATCGGCAGGTGGCGCGGTGGGCGAAGCTGGAGCGGCGGGACCCCGGGCAGCTGATGCCGCCGGCCGCGGTGACGCGCCTGCTCGGCCGCGCGCACCTGGATGTCCGCATCGCCGAGGACGTGTCCGAGCGGCACGTGGAGCTGGTGGTCGAGGGGTGGCGGGCGCTGGTGCGGGACTTGGTTACCCATCGCCCCGATCCCGTCACCGCCGCCTGGCTGGTGGCCGAAGCCGAGCTGTGGTTGCTGCGCACGCGGCTGATCCGGCAGGGACGGCTGCGCCTGATGCGCTGGCAGGCGATCAGCAAGGCACGGTCGGTTTAGGACAATTACGGATGGTTGGGACAGGTCGGGCCATGGCGAGACGAAGGCGCGGTCGATCCGCCTCAACCAGGCTGCTGTATCGCATGCCGGATGACCTCGGCGAAGGCGGGAGTGCCGGTAGGCGCTGGACGACATCGTCACGGTGAGCAAGCTGCCACGCCAGGAACGAACGTACCAACCTGATAATACTCCTGCGATGTCAACAGGCGCAACGAGCATCCGCCTGAACTCCGCAAATGCTGACGTGATGACATTCATGAGCTGAGGTCGCACGAACTGGACAACGTACAGAAACATCAGGATGCACGGACAGGGATTCATCGGGTGCCTCCACTACTTGGTCGATACGACTCCTTTACGGACATGGTTCATCCAGGACGCCTCTCCCGACAGCCAGCGGATAATCCTGGAAGTATTTCGGCGGCCTATGATGAACCCGGGCGCCAGACGCTTCGTCTGGCAAGTACAAAGCGTCAGGCCCAGGCCCGCATAAGCTGGCGGCGCCTGTTGTTATTTCCGATGAGTTGAAGATGGCCGGACCGCCCGGTCGGTTGCCATGGGGGCGGCTTCCCGTGCGATCCGCAACTGGCCGGAATCCTGCATATCGGCAGCCGAGCTCTTCAATCGCTCCTTATTGGCGCCCCATGCGGACCCGTAAAGCGGCGCTTGCGTGCCGGGCGGCAAACCCTGCGCGACGGCAGGATCGATGCCGACGCCGAGAATCAATGATACGCTGATTGTAACATGAAGCAACTTTGTCAAAACACGTCTCCTCAATCATGTTGCTACGGGATGTAGCAACAATTGCAAATGATCTGAGCGTGTGAATCAGGCAAGGTGGTGCGGCGCGTGAGTCAGCGCCAGGGATCGGCAGGCGATCTTCTCGTGGACGGCCGGAACAGCGGGTCTTCGGCCGTCGAAGGCATTTCTGTGTATTCGTTACTTATGAGCTTCGTTGCAGCGCTGCCGGGCCGAAAACAGCTCCTGGGCGGCCAGACCTGCAAATCCGACGAAACTGTCAGCCATGCCAGACGGGATTACGATGGTCATGCCGCGCTCCTTCGTTGCTTCATAGACAAGGTTCATGGACCGGAGCTGCATCGCACCCGGTGACTTTGCATAAACATCGGCGGCATTGACAAACGTCTGCGCAATGTCCTGCTCCGACGATCCGAGAATAATCCGCGCTTCCTTCTCACGCTCGGCCTGCGCCCTGCGACTCATCGCGTCCTGCAGGGCCGGCGGGATCGCCACGTCGCGGATTTCAACCGAGATGACACCGACGCCCCATTCCGCCGTCTTTGAACCGATTTCCGCCCTCAGCAGTTCATCGGCTTTTTTGCGTTCCGATAACAGATCGGCGAGTTCAGTTGCGCCGATCATTTCGCGAAGTGAAGTTTGTGCGACCTGACCGATGGCTTCGCGATAATTGGCGATCTCCAGCGCGGCCCGTTCGGTGTCATGCACCTGCCAGAAGATGATGGCGTCCACATTGACTGGAACCGTATCCCGGGTCAGGGTGCGTTCAGCGTTGAACCCGGTGGTCTGGATGCGCTGGTCGATCGACGTGGCCACGGTGTCAATAAAAGGTATGATCAGGAACAGGCCCGGCCCTCGGATGCCCCGGAGCTTGCCAAGCCGAAGAACGATCATGCGTTCCCATTGATTGGCGATCAGCAGGCACCTGGGAATCAGGAACGCGAAGACCACAAGCAGGCCGGCAACAACGTAGAGTGCCGGAAGTCTCCAGTAATATTCAGTGCCGACAGATGCTGCCGCACCCAGGAGCAAGATCGACGACACGAGTATCGCGACGTCGTTCGCGCTGCGCCCTGCAAGTAAATCTCTCATTTCCGGGTATCCTTTTCTTGCTCTATGGCTATAATACGCTGCGCTACCTCGATCGGGTTAAGTCCGTTGCTGCGTGCGGAGGCGATCGTGCGATGGGCCAGATCGTTAAGGCGTTCCACCTGTGTAGACAGATCATCCAACGGCGGCTTTTGCGCTACGAAGGTGCCGCGGGCCGGCTGGATTGTGATCACGCCCGTTCGCGCCAAAGCGTCGTAGGCATGACGGACGGTGTTGAGATCTATCCTGAGAGCAACCGCAACCTGACGCATGGTGGGCATTCTCTCACCCGGCTTGATCGTACCGGCGCCAATTGCCCGCAGCACTTGATCTCGTATCTGGATATAGATCGGTACGCCCGACTGCTCTATTCGAAGGGTCTCTAGCAACTGTATGCCTGTATGATAACACTCATACACAAGCACCAACCCTACCTTTCGTCAAGTCATAAATTAGTCGACCTGCTGTCACAGGAAAGGGATAGGCATGCCGCGTCGGAGGCAGCCGTTGATGGGCGTTCGGCATTGAGATGGCCTTGATCCGTCGCACCGCTTCAACAGCGAAAGGCGCCTGTGCAACCTCGACGAATCGGAAGAAGTTGCGCCTGCCATTGCATAGGCTCAGGGCATCTCGGTCTGGCCAAGACCTGAGCCAGGCATGCCACCACGTTCTGGGATTACCCGGGCGGTAGTTCACCGTGACGGGACAGGCGCTCATTCCTTATCTGCCGAATTTGATCCGCTGCAGCGGCCCACCTGTTCGAGCGGCACGGCGCCCGCGTTCTTGATCGTGTTATGTGGAGCAATCCCGCCCCGATGCCATTGCTCACGACATGCTTTGACCCGGCGCCCCATCGACATACGGCTTCAGCACCGCATACAGCACCTCATGCACCGGGGTCGGCACCTCAAGCTCCCGCCCCAGGGCGACGACCTTGCCGGACAGCCAGGGCAGCTCGATCCGGCTGCCCCGGATCAGGTCGTGCGCCATCGACGCCATCATCCCGGCCGGCGCGTTGCGGGTGAAGCCCATGGTCCGGTCGGCCGCGTCGTCCGGCAGCGCGACGCCGCGGGCGCGGCCAACGGCAACCACCTCCTGCGCCGCGCGCAGCATCAGATCGGCGATGTCCGGATCGTCGCGCAGCCGTCCCAGCGGCTGGCGGGTGGCGGCGGTGAAGGCGCTGTTGGTGGCGAGCAGGATGAACTTCATCCACAGCTCGGTCATGATCCGGTCGCTGTGGGTGGCGTCGAATCCAGCCTGCTGGCAGGCGCCCAGGAACGCCTCGCCGCGGGCGCTTTTCCCGCCGGCCAGTTCGCCGAAGATCAGCCGCATGAAGGTGCCGGTCTGGCGGATGACGCCGGGCGCGGCGATGGTGGCGCTGATCTGCGCCACCCCGCCCATCACCGCCTCGGCGCCCAGGATCGGCACCAGCCGCTCGGCGGCGTCGATGCCGTTCTGGAACGGGATCACCGCGGTGGCGGGGCCAACCAGCGGCCGGATGGCGGCGCCGGCGGTCTCGACGTCCCACAACTTGACGCAGAACAGCACGAAATCCACCGGGCCGATGCCTGCGGGATCGTCGGTCGCCGAGGCCGGGTTGACGACCGTTTCGCCACGCCCGCCCTCGACCCGCAGGCCGTTGGCGCGGACGGCGGCGAGGTGGGCGCCGCGGGCAACGAAGGTGACGTCGGCGCCACCCTTCGCCAGGGCGGCCCCGAACGCGCCGCCGACCCCGCCGGCGCCGATGACGGCTATGCGCATGGATGCAACTCCGTGGTGAATGCCGAACAGGATGGTGGGGATTGCGGCTTATGGCAAACGGGGGGTGTTGGGCGGGCGGTCCAACACCGGGTCACGCGAGACGGGCTTGCGGAGCGGCGCCGTTGTATTTACGTCTCTGTCAATACATGAGGCCGTGTCTTGCCGCAGTTCCTTTGGGATCCTGAAAAGGCCCGGCGTAACCTGGTCAAGCACAACGTCGCGTTCGAGGACGCGACGATGGTCTGGTTGGATCCGCTTATGCTCATCCGCTTCGATCGTATCGAAGACGGCGAGGAACGATGGCACGCCCTGGGCATGGCCGCGGGCGTCGTCCTGCTGCTGGTGGTCCACACCTACCCTGCGGAGGCCGACGACGTCATCAGGATCGTAAGCGCCCGAAAGGCGACAAGGCAGGAGAGGAAGACCTACGAAAATGGCGACTTCCAAGACAATGTCCAAAGAACAGCGCGAGCGGTTGGAACGGCTTGCGGCGATGCCCGACTCCGCCATCGACACCACCGATATTCCCGAGGTCCTGGACTGGTCCGGGGCAGTCCGCGGCGGGCTCTACCGGCCACGCAAGGAGTCCATCACGATCCGCCTCGACGCCGACGTCCTGGCCTGGTTCAGAAGCCACGCCGGGGACGGCAAGGGCTATCAGTCCGAGATCAACCGCGTCCTCCGCCAGCATGTCGCGGCGCAGGAGAAGTCCGTGCGCTGAATGAAACCATACATGTCTTGACCCCCTCCGCCACCAGCCCCTATCTGGCCGCGACAATCGACAAGGGAAACGATCATGAGCCTCACCCGCCGCACCGTGCTGGGCACTGCCGCCGCCGCGGCCACCGTGCCGCTGCGTCCGGCCCGGGCGCAAAAGCCCACCATCCGGATCGGCGTCCTCGGCGACGAGTCCGGCGTGTATCGCGAGCTCAGCGGCCCGGTCGCCATCGCCGCGGTGAAGCTGGCGGTGGCCGACAGCAAGGCCGCCGGGCGGGACATTCCGGTCGAGATCATCACCGGCGACCACCAGAACAAGCCGGATGTCGGCGCCAGCCTGGCGCGGCAATGGATCGAACGCGACAAGGTGGACATGATTGTCGACGTGCCGAACAGCGCGGTCGCGCTGGCGGTAGCAGGGGTCTGCAAGGAACTGGACAAGGCCTACATCAACTCCCCCGCCGCGACTGCCGATCTCACCGGGCCGCAGTGCGCGCCGACGACCGTGCACTGGACCATGGACACCTGGATGCTGGCGCACTCCACCGGCGCGGCGATGGTCAGGACGGGCGGGAACAGCTGGTTCTTCATCACCGCCGACTACGCCTTCGGCCATGCGCTGGAGCGTGACACCGCCGCCTTCGTCACCAAGGCCGGCGGCAAGGTGCTGGGCAACGTGCTGGCGCCGCTGGGCAATTCCGATTTCTCTTCGTTCCTGATCCAGGCGCAGTCGAGCGGCGCCAAGGTCATCGGCCTGGCCAACGCCGGCGCCGACACGGTGAACACGATCAAGCAGGCGGGCGAGTTCGGCATCACCGCCGGCGGCACCAAGCTGGCCGGGCTGCTGGTGTTCGTCAGCGACGTGCATGCGCTCGGGCTGCAGACGGCGCAGGGGCTGGTGGTGTCCAACACCTTCTACTGGGACCGCGACGACCGCACCCGCGCCTTCAGCAAGCGCCTGCAGCCGGCCATCGGCAACCGCCGGGCGGGCATGGGCCAGGCGGGGTGCTACGCCGGCACGTTCCACTACCTGAAGGCGGTCGCCGCGATGGGCGTCGCCGAGGCGAAAAAGAGCGGCGCCGCCACCGTGGCGCGCATGAAGGCGATGCCCACCGACGATGACTGCTTCGGCCCCGGGTCCATCCGCGCCGACGGCCGCGCCCTGCACCCGGTTTACCTCTATGAGGTCAAGAAGCCGTCCGAGAGCAAGTACGCCTGGGACTACTACAAGCTGCTCGCCACCACCCCCGCCAACGAGGGCTTCCGGCCGTTGCACGACGGCGGCTGCCCGCTGGTCCACGCGTAAGATTGCGGCGCGGGCCGGGCGGAGGCCCCCGTCAGGCCCGGCCCAGCCGCACAGGCGCTGACTTATACGATTCCCGGAAACATTATCGGTTTCGGACGATAGCAGTTTTCAGGGGCATGCCCTCAAGCCAGCGTCTGCAGGGACGACCGGCGATGATCCCGGTAATCCGATTCCCGGGAAACTTTGGCCGTTTTCCGCAACTGTTGGTGCGACCTGCGTTGGCCTGGAGCGTGCCGAAACCGACAATGCTTCCTGGGAATCGTATAAGAGCTTGGCTGACTGAATTCCTCTTGCGGAAGCGGCCGATGGTTTGAACACTGGCGGTGAGGTGGCCCCCGAAAACTGGACAGGGTGTTAAGAGAGACTGTAGTTTCCAGGCGACATTTCTTCTGCGTGGCGCCGGATTGGCGCCACGTGACCGGAACGATGAGGGCGGATCTGGGTGAGCTACGCGGCTTTGTCGGCGAGCGGCGCTGACGATCCGCTTGTGCCTGACGCAGCGGTGCCGATTTTTCCCCAGATCGCCGCGATGAAGGTCGATTGCCCGACGTCGCGTAAAATCCGGGCGATGCCGGCCTGGATCAGTCC
>NZ_NHRY01000102.1 GCF_002937115.1 Rhodopila globiformis
GGCGATGAACTGATCCAAGGGGGCCTCCCGCAATCGTGGTGCTCACCCTCAGCCAAAGAGTCGATCATGCCCGCGTCGGGCAAGTCCAAATCGCGTGTCAAGGACTTTCGAAGTGCGAATCCCCTGGGATCGATGGTATAGCCGGTTGCGCTGGGGGCGTCGTGCCTGTATAGCGTGCGCCGCGTGGTCGGCCGGCGTAGCTCAGGGGTAGAGCAACTGATTCGTAATCAGTAGGCCGTAGGTTCAATTCCTACCGCCGGCACCATTCAGATCGCTCCGCCCGTTGGCCGCGATGCGATTGGCGGCCGGGATCGCCGATTTCCCGTCACGGGACCTCCGCCGGACTCCTGCCCCAAGGCAAGTCAATCACGTTTTCCGGGACCGGGCAGGTGCGCGTGTGTCGTGGTCAAGAGCCCGGACCAGCCTCGCGCCATCGCGGCGGCGCACGAGGTCACCCGCGGCGACAGCGCCTGCCCCCCGGCGCCAGTCCCCGTGGCGGAACGGGCAAGCCAGGTCCTGCCGAACCGCCGAGGATGATGCTGCTGTTGGTCAGCGGGCAGGGCGAGGAAAGTTGCACGCCCATCCCGCCGTCAGCGCCAATACCGGAGACGCTGCCGAGGGACGCGGCGCCATCAATGCGACCTTGATTGACGACAATGGCGTCGATGACGCTGGCCGGAACCACAAGGGCGGTCGCACCCGCACCTGCGGAAGGGGGCGTGATCGTCAGGGGACTGGAATACCAAGCAATACCGAGCGTGACGGATGTGGTGACGGTGTTTGATATGGTTGCGTCATCCAAAGCAACGGAATACGCGCGGTGGAAGTCATCGCGCCACGACCCTGCGTCATTGTCGTGCTCTGAAGCGACGTCATGAACCGCGAGGCCACGCCTCCACACTCCGGCGCCGATCGGCATGGACATCGCCGGTTGGGTATGACTTGTCGTATCAATCAGGGGATTGCCGGCGGTCGAAGATGCATTTTTCATTTCTTATGTTTCGTACCGATGTTTCAGTTATGGATCCGGCCCTCATTGTCTTGAATGCCAGGCCGCGCGTTGCAACAGGAACAGCCTGCCCGCGTTCGAGCCGCGTGGCGGCCCAATGCCTTCTCTGCGTGCTCTGCGCTCCGCTCTGCGCGCTCTGCGTTGAAGCGCGGTGGTAATACCAACCCGCCTAAAGAATCACCCATCCCGACTGCGAAGATGTAGCCAATATCAGAGGCTTACTGTGCGATGGATGGAGCCATTTTTCGGCGGGTTGGTATAAGGCGCCACCGGCGTTCAGAGTTGGACGAGTCACCGGCAACGCCGTTCTTTGTTGCGGTACCGCATTTTTGCAACGCAGAGATCGCAGAGCGGAGCGCAGAGCACGCAGAGAAGGCATTGGGCTGGCCTGCGGCCGCGATAGCTGTGCGTTGATCACCGCACCTTGTTCATCATGGCCAATAAAATAGGGGCCGGATCTGTAAATGATTGATCCGTCAGGCAAGCGGGTCGCCCTGACAAAACGTCATCGATATAATTGAACGCTTCGCGTTTGGTGTTGACATAAACCGCTGTCGCGGCGCAGGCGCCGTGCAGGCGTCCACCCCGGCACGGGCCACCGCTCCGCCCCGCTGCCGCTTCCTGGGTGTTTGAACAGCCACTTCCGCAACGTTTGATTGAATCGATGCGAGCCTCCCGACTTTCATGGTAGGTCGGCTGTGGTATTATGCCAACGAAACTATGGCTCCGCGGCAACCAGCAACAACCGACCGGGAGGCGCCCGTCTTGAAGAGCCTGACTGCCCGCCTGCTGCGTGCCGCCGGGTCCGCCCTGCTTGCGGCGGCCAGGCGGCTGCAAGCGGATGCCACCGGGCCACCGCCGGGCCTCGCGCACGGCTGGGCCGAGCCAGGCAATCCGGCCACGGCGCCGGATCCTGCGACCGCCAAGGCCCGGGAACACGCCATGCGGATCGCTCTGGAGAGCACCGGCGACAGCGTCCTGGTGCTGTCCGCCGACGAACGGATCGTCTACCTGAACCGTCGCGCCCGGGCGCAGATCGCGGACGGCCGGAACCTCATCGGCGTCCCGTTCTGGACGACCTTCCCGGATATTGTCGGCGGCGCCTTCTGGACCGCGCTGCAACGCTGCAAGGCCGATCGGCAGCCGAACAGCGCCGAGGGCTTCTATGCGCCGCTCGGACGCCACTTCGAGGGACGGTTGTTCCCCGCCGAGGACGGCAGCGTCACCGTCTTCTTCCGCGACGTCACCGAGCAGCGCCGCTCGGAGCGGACGCTGGCCGAAAGCGAATCCCGCTTCCGCGCCGCGGTGCAGGCGCTCAACGGCATCCTGTGGACCAACAGCGCCGCCGGCGCGATGGACGGCGAGCAGCCCGGCTGGGCGGCGCTGACCGGGCAGATCCGCGACGAGTACCAGGGCTTCGGCTGGGCGCAGGCCGTCCATCCCGAGGATCGCCAGCCGACGATCGACGCCTGGAACGCGGCCGTGGCGGCGCGCCGGCCGTTCGTCTTCGAGCATCGGGTCCGGCGGCACGACGGCGTCTGGCGGCACTTCACCATTCGCGCCGTTCCCGTGCTGCAGCCCGACGGCGCCATCCATGAATGGGTCGGCGTGCACACCGACGTCACCGAACAGCGCGAGGCGGAAGCGGCCCTGGCGCGCAGCGAGCAACGGCTGCGGCTGGCGACCGAAAGTGCCGGCATCGGCACCTGGGAGCTGGAGCTGGCCACCGGCCGGGCGGTGCGGTCGCCGGGCCATGCGGCCATCTTCGGCGACGACCTGCCGGACGACGCCTGGAGCAACGCCACGTTCCTGAGCCACGTGCTGCCGGAGGACCGGGCGCGGCTGGACCAGATCCGCCGCGACGCGCTGAAGACCTTCTCCGGCTGGCAGTTCGAATGCCGGATCCGCCGCGCGCGCGACGGCGCCGTCCGCTGGATCGAAGCGCGGGGCGCGCCGGTCCGCGACGCCGACGGCACCGTCGCCCGCTACGTCGGCATCGTCATCGACGTGACCGGGCGGAAGGAGATCCAGGCGGCGCAGGCGCGCTCGGCGGAAATCCTCGAGCAGCGGGTCGCCGAGCGCACCCGCGAACTGGCCAGGCAGATCGCCGAGCGCGAAAAGGCCGAGGCCGCGCTGATGCAGGCGCAACGGCTGGAAGCTGTCGGCCAGCTCACCGGTGGCGTGGCGCATGACTTCAACAACCTGCTGACCGCGGTCATCGGCAACCTGGACCTGCTGGCGCGCCGCCTGCCGGACGACCGCCTGCGCCGCTATGTGGATGTCGCCATGGCCGCCGCGCGGCGTGGCGGCGAGCTGACGCAGCAGTTGCTGGCGTTCGCGCGCAAGCAGAACGTCCGGCCCCGGCCGGTTGACGTGAACGCGGTTGCGGTGGCGATGCGCAGCCTGCTGGGCCGCAGCCTCGGCGGCCTCGTGACGATCGAAACCGACTTGGCGGCAGGCGCGTGGCCGGCCCTGAGCGATCCGGCCCAGCTCGAGGCGATCCTGCTCAACCTGGCGATCAACGCCCGCGACGCCATGCCCACCGGTGGACGTCTGCGCATCGCCACGCGCAACGTGGACGCTGGCAGTCCCGGCCTGCCGCCCGGACTCGACCCCGGCGACTATGTCGTCGTCGCCGTGCAGGACACCGGCAGCGGCATGCCGCCGGAGGTCGCGGCCAAGGCGTTCGAACCGTTCTTCACCACCAAGGAAATTGGCGCGGGCAGCGGCCTCGGCCTGTCGCAGGTCCTGGGCATCGCCTCGCAGTTCGGCGGGACCGCCCGGCTGGACAGCCGCGTCGGCGAGGGCACCACCGTCGAGGTGTTCCTGCCGCGCAGCGCCGCCGCCGCCCGGTCGCCGGGCCTGGACGCCGTCCCCGCGGCGGCCACGGACGCGCCGGCGGCGCCGGGTGCGGCCATCCTCGTCGTCGACGACGAGGACGCGGTGCGCGAGGTCAACGCCGCCATGCTCCAGGACGACGGCTACGTCGTCCGCCAGGCCGGCAGCCGGGCGGCCGCGCTGGTGGCGATCCAGGACGGCCGCTTCGACCTTGCCCTGGTCGACTACGCGATGCCGGACATGCGCGGAACCGAATTCGTGCGCCAGGCGCGCCGGCGGCAACCCGGCCTGCGCGTGGTATATGTCACCGGCAACGCCGAACCGCTGGTCGCGGACATGGGTGATCGGCGCGACCCGGTGCTGGCCAAGCCCTATTCGCCTGCCGTGCTGCTTGCCGCCGTGCGGGACGCGCTGGCCGATCGGCATGCCGGCGAGGGGGCGGAGTGAGCGTCCGGCCGTCGCCATGTCCGGGACAGGCCGCGTGGGCGTGACCCGGGCGGTCGGCAGTACGGCTGTCACCACCGTTTTGTTGCATGAAAATAACAATATTGCCGATTTTCACCCCTCGCGGTGCCCACCGGCGGGCCGGACAACGACTGTCGAATGAAACAAAAATGGCACGGTGATCGTGCCGGATGTGCATGCCGTGGCCGCCCGGTCATTTTCCGGTTGGCCCGGGCCCCGGTTTCGTGCAGTTTTTCCGGTCCGCCCCGGGCGAAAAGGGCCGATGCGGGAGAGGTCCCTCATTATGTCGTTACGCTTCGTGGTTACCATGGCCGCCACGCTTGCCATGGCGGCCGTCACGTCGTTACGGTCTACAAACGCCGCGGATTGGATGCTGCCTCCGGCAGCCGGCTTCGCGCCGCAGGTCACCGGCCTCGCGCCGCAGCCCGTGGCCGATGCCCCGGCGATGCGCGTCGCGGCCGCGGACAATGCGCCCCCGGGGGCCGTCTCCGCACCGGATTCGTTCTTTGGCGACTCGTTCCTTGGCCAGTGGTTCGACCGCGTCGACCAGGCCCGCGCCAGCCAGCCGCAGTGGGCGGCGCCGCTGATGACGACGCCGGCGCTGCTGGTCCAGCAGTTCCGCTACGACTTCTGGGACCAGCACGTGGGCAACGGCGCCCAGGTGCTCAACTTCGGCGCGGTCAAGGGGCTGGAGCTGATTCCCACCACCAACGAGATTTTCGTCACCGTCCCCAGCTACCAGCAGCGCGACAACGTCAAGCCCGCTTCGGGGTTCACCGACTGACAGTTCCTGCTGGTCAAGCAGCGGCTGCTGAGCGCCAACGAGCAGGACGGCAACTACATTCTGACGGCTTTCCTGGCGATGCAGGCGCCGATCGGCATTCCGCAGTTCAGCAATGATGCCTACGTGACCACGCCGACGCTGGCGGGCGGCAAGGGCTTCGGCGACTTCGACGTGCAGGCGACGACCAGCCTGGCGATCCCGACCGACCACCGCGGCACGCTCGGCACCGCGTGGTCGATTAATGTTGCGTTCCAGTATCATCTTCTGAAACTGGTCTGGCCCGAGATGGAGGTGAACTGGACCCGACTTCTACAGTTCGGTTACGCAACTCGTTGAAATTGCACAGAAAAGCCAGATTTTCAGGCTCTTGTGGCGCCAAAACCGCCGCTGACAGAAAAAGTCCGAGTTATATCAATGCCTTGCTGTGGGCCGACTCTCAGGAAATCCGCTCTTTTGCACCACAAGCGGCCTTAGATCACGATTTATCCCATGTTTTCAGTGAGTTGCATAACCGAACTGTAGAAGTTGGGCTGGACGCACTGGATCGACGGCACGCAGCGCGGCGGCAAGGACCAGACGTTCCTGACCTTCGGCGCCGTGATCGGGACGCTGCACCTGACCGATCGCCTTGGCTTCGCCATCGGCGCCGGCTACCAGTTCGCCGTTTCGCCGCCCCTGCAATTCAAGCCGGCGATCACGCCCGTCTACCAGCACAACTGGATCGTGTCGTTGCGCATGCCGTTCTGACCGCGCGGCCGCACACCGGCGGGTATTGGGACAGGACCAGGTCCAGGACAACGCAGACATGTATTTTTTGTAATACGGACCGCGCGGAGGAAGGCATAATCCATTTGCCGCATCGCCTTGCCTTCGCTTTTTCGCATGAACGAGAACAAGATCATGAAACTGTTAACGTCTTTAGCGGCCGCGCTGGCTTTTTCCAGCATCGCGGCGGCAGCGGCGGCGCCTGTCAGCGACTTCGGGCCCGACGGCCGGGTCGGCCGGTACCTGTTCGGCCAGGCATTGTTCGGCGCCGTCGCCACGGCCTGCGCCGCCGTGCCGGCCGGAACGGCGACGCGCCCCGATGGCATGACCCTGCAATGGCATGGCGAGGCGGACGCCCACCGCCTGGCGAACTGGGCAACCGGTTACCAGGTCCTGGCGCAGGAGAGCATTGCGGCCTTGCCGGTCCTCGCCCAGGAAGCCACGGCCTTCTCCGACCGGTTCGGCAGCGTCGAGGCGCTCCGGCAGAAGCTGCTGGTCAGCATGTTTGCCGATCCCGACAAGGTGGGCCATCTTGCCTTGTGCGCGGTCTATTACGATACGCTCAGCACGCACGTGATCCTGCCACCCCCGGCCAGGGGCGGCTCGTAGTCCACCGCCGGACCATCCCCCATACGCGCTGACACAGCGGGGCACGCTCTCCCATAGTCATGGTCCGGCGTGTCCGCATCGGCGCCAATAGAGCACGTCGCCTCTCCGTCATGGCCGGGCGTATCCCTATGGGATGCACAGATTTCGGAAACGGTCCGCTGCCGTCGTGGCTCTTACTGTCACGGCCGGTGCTGGTTTCACCGGCGGCAATCAAGCGGACAGGGAGTTCCACGGAGTTGCACGGAGGAAGTGGATATTGCGCTTCGCGCGAAGCGCATGAAATCCTCGGACGCCGCCACAGGGGCGACCATGGTGCGGACGCCCCGGACGACTCCGTGAAACCCCGTGGAACTCCCTGACCGCTTGATTACCGCTTGATTGCGGTGGCAAACCCAATCTCGCCCCATCCCGGTGGGCAGGATGCCCCACACCGGCTGTGCGAGCCACACCACGGCAACGCGCCCCTGCCTACCCCCGGCCGGCCGCTTGCCAGCCAAACGGGTCTCCCCGACCAAGCGGCACCGTTCCCGGGCATTGGGCGAGCGCCTGGCATTGCTGTTGTTCCCGGGATGTGTGCATGCGGGTAGGGCATGTCCTGGCCATCCGCGCATGAACGGCGCGGGGTGGATGGCCGGGACACGCTCTACGGGATGCACAGATCTCTGAAACGATTAGACGATATCCTTTGTTATCAATAGGTTAGGAGAGATTTTTGTATATACAGAAACTTTTGACCAACCCACTGATAACAAAATACTTTTTTAGATAACCGAAGGTCGTTTCAGAGATGTGTGTGCGCGATAGGGACGCGCCCGGCCATGACGGTGAGGGAGAAGCCCTTGCTCCACCAGTCGCCCTATCCTGATGCGTATGGGGACACGCCCTCTCATGACGACAGGGTGACGACCTCGCCCTGTTCCCCTTTGACTTGGCGCCGATGGGGCCGTCCCGTAGCGCCGCGCCGGGCCGGACGGCGCCGTCAGAACGTGAACATCATCTGCGGCCCGTCCCGGTCGCCGGCCGTCTCGAAGCCCGACATGGCGACGCCCAGCAGGCGAACGGGCTTGCGCAGCGGCAGCACGCCCGCCAGCAAGCCCGCGGCAACCGCTTCCAGTTCGGATCGCGAGGCGACCGGGTGGGGCAGGGTCCGGCTCCGGGTGATCTGCTCGAAGTCGGCGTAGCGGACCTTCAGGGTCACGGTGCGGCCGGCCATGCCGGCGCGCTGGCGCCAGGTCCAGACGTCGTCGGCCAGCGCCGTCACGGCGGCCTCGACGTCGTCCCAGGCGTCCAGGTCGCGCTGGAACGTCCTTTCCGAGCCCGCGGATTTCCGCGGCCGATCGGCCAGGACCGGGCGTTCGTCGATACCCCGGGCGATCCGGTGGAAGTGCGCGCCCGCCTTGCCGAAATGCTGCGTCAGGAACGCCTCGGTGCAACGCCGCAGGTCACCGCCGGTGTGGATGCCAAGCGCCTTCATCCGCGCCTCGGTGGCCGGTCCGACGCCATGGAACCGGCCCACCGGCAGGGGCTCGACGAAATCCGGCCCCATCGCCGGCGGGATGGTGAACTGGCCGTCGGGCTTGCGGTGGTCGGAGGCCAGCTTGGCCAGGAACTTGTTGTAGGAGATGCCGGCCGAGGCGGTCAGGCCGGTGGTGCGGAAAATCGCGGCGCGGATGTCGCGCGCGACCTGCGTGGCGAACGGCGCGCCGGGCTGCGCCGACGTGACGTCCAGATAGGCCTCGTCGAGCGACAGCGGCTCCACAAGGGGCGTGTAGGCGGCGAAGATGGCGCGGATCTGCGCTGATATTGCGCGATAGACCTCGAACCGCGGCGGCACGAACACCAGGCCGGGGCAGAGGCGCGCCGCGGTGACCGAGGCCATGGCGGAGCGCACGCCGAACCGGCGCGCCTCGTAGCTGGCCGCGGCCACCACGCCGCGCTGGCGGGAGCCGCCCACGGCCAGGGGGATGCCGCGCAGGCGCGGATCGTCCCGCTGCTCGACGGACGCGTAGAAGGCGTCCATGTCGACGTGGATGATCTTGCGGCCGGCGGAGTCCATGGGCGGCAGGATGACACGTCGCCGCAACAACCGCCACAGGATCGTCGGGTTTCCCGCTCGCGGTTGTTATGGCATCCCAATGGACCGACTCCGGGGCGGCCGGACGGGGAACCGGCATCGCCGCGGCAGGCCGGGCGGGAGAGCCGGCGGGTGCCTCCGGCCTGGCCATTGGGCCGGCCAGGCCGCTCACTCTCGACAGGTTGAAGCCTCCCGGGGCCTTGTTCCGGCCTGGATATGAACCACGGCCGGGCGACCGATGCATGATGACCCGCCGAGGCCGTCGTGACCCGGCGGCCCTTCCGGTCGGCATCGCTGGGCGAGGTGGTATCGTGCGCATCAACCCGACAGCCCTTGCAGGCACCCTGGTCATGGCGGCCGTCCTGGCGGTCGCCGGATGCGACAAGGAGCGGCACGGCCCCGCGCCGCAGGCGGCCGTTGCCCCGGACCAACTGGCCGGCGTCCGCAGGGCGTCGGAGGCCAGCATCCGCGGTTCGGCCCGCAATCCGGACTCGGTGCGGTTCCGTGGCATCCAGGTCTGGCCGCAGGCCATCCGCAACCAGTTCGCGGTGTGCGGCCAGGCCAGCGTCTTCGGCCCCGCCAGCGCCACCTATGTGCTGTTCGTCGCCGTCGTCACGCGCGACGATGGCGCCGAGGACCCGGACCGCAGGCTCCTGGTCGAGGCCCGCGTGGGCAGTACGGTCACCGAGGCGACGCGGGTCTACGTCGACACACTCGCGCGCTGCTTCGAGGGGGGCGGCCCGCAGCCCCTGCGGCCCGAGCGGGCGGTGCCGGTGCCGCCGGTGCCGGACGACATGAGGGCGGTCCTCGCCGCGCAGCCGGTGCCGGCGGCTTTGCCTGCGCCCGCCGCATCGGCGCCGGCCGCGCGGGCGCCAGCCGTGGCGGCGCAGGCTGTCGCGACGAGGCAGCCGGCGGTCGCATCGGCTGCCTCGGTCTATACGATCGTCATGCGCCATGGCGGCAACATCCACCGGTCGCCGCAGGGCGCAATCATACGCGTCGAGCCGCGCGGCAAGGAACTGCGGGTGTTCGGCGAGGCGCCGGGCGGATGGCTTTTGATCGGCGAAACCGAGGCCAGTGGCTGGGTGCACAGGAGCATGGTCGAGCGCCGCTGAGATGCACCACGGGGTGGGATTCGTCCTGTCCCGCGGCCGAATGAGGCTTACGCACATCATGCGAATGTATCTTTCAGAGCCTGTTTTACTCGAACTGTAGTTTCCAGGGAACGGCCTTCGCTTTTCGTATCGATACGCTGACGCGGCTCACCCGAATGTCTGGCGCAATTCCAGAAAGTATGGGTTGTCGCTGAGGCACTGGAGCGCTTCGTCGAGCGGCATAACGTCGGCGCCGAAGTCGCCGAGCGCGCCCCAGCCGCCGCGGTGCGAGGGGTAGAGCAGCACGACCTCGTCGCCATTGCCGGTCAGCCGTAGCCGCGCCAGCGGTTCGCCGGAGCGGCGGGCGAACAGGCTGTAGCCGTTGGCGCGGAAGCGCACCAGCACGCGCCCGCCGCGGGCGAACGGGCAGCCGCGGATGCGTTTGAGAATCGTGGGATCGGCGGCCATGACGAACCTTCCCCCGGTGTCGCGTTGAGGCTCAACGAGCGTCATCGCGAAAGGTTCAGCCGATGTCCCATCCCCCCATCCCTCCCGTCCTGGCCAGCATCATTGCGCGCATCACCGCCGCCGTGCCGGCGCGGGCGCGCGTCACCTTCCTCGACCTGCTGCTGGGCGCGGCCGTCACCAAGGGGGGCCACGTCA
>NZ_NHRY01000103.1 GCF_002937115.1 Rhodopila globiformis
TGTGTGGCAGCGCCCGCGCCAGCCGCTGCCACACATCGCCGCCCAGCGCGCGCAGTTCGGCCAGGCCAGGCCCCGGATCGTCGCGCACCAGCACGTCGTGCCGCTCCCGCCCGGTGACGCCGCGCAGCAGCTCCAGCCCGCGTCCGGCCATGAACCGCGCCTTCGCCATCCTGCCCAGCCGCAGCGCTGCCGCCTCCTTGCGGGAGGCCGTCAGGTCCGGCAGCAGGTTGCGGCCGTAGATGCCCACCGGGTAATTCACCGCCGGCGTCGCCTCCCCCGCCACCAGCAGCCGGTACCAGCGGTAGGGAAAATCCACCCCCAATGCCACGGGCAGCGGCAGCGAGCCCCAGGGCCGGGCGTTCACCTCCAGCAGGATCCAGCCGCCCTGTGCGTTGCACTTGAACTCGAACATCGCCACGCCGGTGTAGCGCAGCGCGGCGACGATCGCGTCGCAGCCGCGCAGCAGCGCCGGCGTCAGCGGCGCCGAGACGCGGTAGTAGCTGGCGCCGGCCAGTTCGCGCACGCGGTGGTGCTCGAAGGCCTGCAGCACACGGCCCTGGCTGGCCAGCAGCGACACGCCCAGACCCTGGCCGGGGAAGACCTGCTCCAGCAGCGTCTCCGCCGGGTCGACCTCGCGCAGCACTCGCGCCAGTTCCGCCGCATCGCGCACCACCTGTGCCTTGCCGCGCGAGGCCAGCGTCTCCAGCGCGTAGGATCGGCGCGGCTTCACCACCAGCGGCAGGCCGAATTCCGCCGCCACCGACCCGGCGGTGTCGTCCGGCCGCGCCAGCCGTCCCGCCGCCACCGGCACGCCCACCTGCTGTGCCAGTGCCCGGGTGGCGTGCTTGTCGAACAGCGCGGCGATCGCGTGGTCGTCCGGGATGGCCAGCCGGGCCAGCGGCGCCAGCCGATAGCGGTGGCGCTGCAGCGGCAGCAGCGCGGTTTCGTTGCATGGGATTACAAGATCGAAGCGTTCCGCCGCCAGCAACGTCTCCATGGCGCGCAGCCAGTCCGCGCCGTCACCCATCCAGGGCGGCAATTCGTGCACCGCGGTGATGTAGCGCGAGGCCAGGGCGGGCGAACGGAAATTGTCCGGCGCCGCATGGACCGCGATGCCCTGCCGCCCCAGCGAGCGGACCGTCGCCAGGAAGCTGCGCGTGTCGTCCCCGAGGACCAGGGCCTTGCCGGCGGTCATGCGCCGTCTCCACGCGGCGGACGGCAGGCCCTCGGCAGGCCGCTGGCGGATAGAGCCGTCATCGCCCCGGGGCCTGTCCCGCCATGAGCGCCGCCGCCACGCGCGTCACCGTATCGGCGCGCCCGCCAAGCTCCGCAAGGAAGACGTGCAGATAGCCATCCAGCGTCGCCAGAAAGTGGCGCCGATCGGCTTCGGTGCGGACGTACTGCGTGGCGCCGGGCAGCAGCGAGGAGCTGTGATAGGTCAGCATGAACAGCCGGGTGCCGGCGGCGAGGGCGGCACGGGTCTGCCGTGTCATCTCCGTCAGGCTGCCACCCTCCGGGCTCAGGCGCAGCCGGGTCAGCAGGCCCAGCCGGCTGAGCACGCCGGGCAGGCGCAGCCGCCGCGCGGGGTGGGCCGAGAGGCGGTGAAACAGCCAGGGCCCCTGCGACGCCAGCCGCCCGACGAAGTGCACCGACAGCGGCAGCTCGCACAGCCCGTCGGCGATGCGGTAGGGGCCTTCCGGCGCGCCGCGGAAGTCCGGGCCGCCGTCGGCCGAGAAATCGGTGTGCGGCACCACGCTGACATCCACCGCATAGCCCAGCGCGCGCAGCGTTGCCGGGGTCGCCGCGCCGATGCCGTAGCGGCCGGCTTTATATACTGTGGGGCGGGCGCCGAAACTGGCCGCGATGGTGTCGGTCAGCACGGTCAGTTTGTGGCGTTCCAGCGCGGCCGGCAGGTTGCCGGGATAGGAGTGGCGGGTATCCACCGGCCCCTCCGCCGGCGGGGTCACCCAGGGATGCAGGTGCGCGCCGATGTCGCAGCGTCCATCCGCGGCGATGGCGCGCAGCACCGCCGCGGCCTGCGGTGTACTGGCGACCGGATAGTCCACGACATAGGTTGGCACCACGCCGTGCGCATCGAAGACGGCCTGTGCCAGCGGCTGCAGATCGATATTGCTGACCGCCGTGCTCGCCGGGTCGAACGGCGCCGTCCAGTCGAACTCCTCCTCCGTGTCGATCACCACGACCAGGGTCGGGGGCCACGATACCGGCGGTGCCAGAAGAGCCTGCACGGGGGGAGACGCTACGCCGTTGGCCAATTCAGCCATGTCAGTCTACCCAAATGATCCTTGCAATCAGCCGGCGTGCGATGGCGGAGACCGCCCGCCACGAACGCCTGCCCCGACTATTTCATGGCCTGCCACAACAGCGGTGTACGTCCGGGGATGTCCCATGATTCCCGACGAATCGCAATCAGAATGTCAACCGCCGCTGGCCTTGCGTCTCATACCGGATGCGCGGTCCCACAGCACGCCCGGGCGGCGCCGGCGCGCTTTATCCGGCCACGCGCCGCATCCACGCCGCGGCCTTCGCCACCGCGTCCTGCGCCTTGCGCACCGATCCGGTCGCCCGCAGGAAGCCGTGCACGACGCCGGGGTAGGTTTCCGTCTCCGCCGCCACGCCGGCCGCCCGCAGCCTGGCCACCAGCGCCTCGCCTTCGGATCGCAGCACGTCCAGCTCGGCGAGCTGCACGATCACCGGCGGCAACCCGGCCATGTCGGCCCGCAGCACCGCCGCCAGCGGGTGCAGGCGGTCGATGTCGTGCGGCACATAGACGCTCCAGTAGAAGGCCATGCGCTCGGTACTCAGGCCGTAGCTGCCGTCGCCATAGGCGCGGTAGCTCTCGGTGTCGAAGCGCGAGTCGCAGACCGGATAGGTGGCGACGACGCCGCGCAGAGTCGGCCCGCCGGTGTCGCGCAGCAGCAGTGCCGTCGCCAGCGCCAGGTTGCCGCCGGCGGAGTCGCCGCCGACGAGCAGGCGCCGCGTGTCCAGGCCCCAGGCCGCGCCCTGTTCGGCCACGAAGCGCACCACCTCGGCGCATTCCTCCAGCGCCTGGGGGAACTTCGCCTCGGGCGAGAGGGCGTAGTCCACGCTGACGACCGTTACTGGCGCCGCGACGGCGTATTCGCGGGCGATGCGGTCGTGGGTATCGACACTCGCCCATACCCAGCCGCCGCCGTGGAAATAGACCAGAGTCGGCAGCATCCGGCCGGTAACCGGGCGGTAGACGCGGCAGAAAATGCGGCGGCCGTGGGCCTCGATGTAACGGTCGGTGGTCTCGGCCATGACCGGACCGCCGGCGGCGGTCAGTTTGCCTAACAAATCATTGATCCGCCGGTGTGGCGCCAGCGGCACGGTGACTCTTACCGGCGGGTAGGCCGCCGCCGCGGCCTCCTGTTCGGCGGTAAAGGCCGCCATTTCCGGGTCCCAGCCTGAACGATCTCCCATCTCATTTAACCTTTGGTTATTCATTATCAGCTATGCAATGGTGTGTGAAAGCGATTTGAAACTTGCTTTTGCCGCTGGTCACCCTTTATTGCTGCACTGCACCATGTCCATACCCAGGCTCACATCCGGCCGCCGTTTCGATCCGGCCAACCTGTTCCGGCCAACCTCCCTGGCCGTCATCGGGCTGGAGGCGGACGCCAGTGTCAAGACGCTGGCCAATCTCGCCCTGAGCGGCTTCAAGGGCCCCATCCACCAGCTGCACAGCATCGCGGAACTGCCCGAGGGCGTCGACGTGTGCATGCTGTCGCTGCCAGCCGACGAAATCGGCGCGGCAATGACGGTGATGGCGGAGCGCAACTGCTTCGCCGCCATCATCCCCGGCCCGGCCGACGAGCTGCGGGCCCATGCCATGCGCACCGGCGTGCGGGCGCTGGGGCCGTATTCGTTCGGGCTGTGCGTGCCCAAGCTCGGGCTGAACGCCACCCGGTCCCACATCCAGCCGCAGGCCGGCAAGCTCGCGCTGGTGACCCAGTCCTCCGCCATCAGCCGCGCCGTCATCGACTGGGCGGAGCCGAACGGAGTCGGCTTCAGCCACATCGTCGGCGTCGGCAACAACCATGACATCGGCTATGGCATGGTGCTGGACTGGCTGTCGCGCGATCCAGGCACCGGCGCGATCCTGCTGGACATCCGCCGGATCAAGAACCACCGCCTGTTCCTGTCGGCCGCCCGCGCCGCCGCCCGGCTGCGCCCGGTGGTGGCGATCCGCGCCGGCACGCGCACGGAAGACCCGACCGGCGCCTCCGACATGGCGCTGGAAGCCGCGTTGCGCCGCGCCGGCGTGCTGTGCGTGAACCGGCTGGAAGACCTGCTGGCCGCGGCCGAGACCCTGTCGCGCGCCAAGCCGGTGCGCACCGACACGCTGGCGATCGTCTCCACCGCCATCGGCCCGGGCCGCCTGGCCAGCGACGCCGTGCTGCGCGCCGGCCTGGCGCTGTGCCCGAACGAGACGATCAGCGAGCACGTGCCGGCGGAAGAGCTGGCCGCCACCGCCTTCGGCCTGGCCGCCAGCGGCACCGTCGGCGGCGTGCTGGTGGTGCACGCGCCCACCGGCCTGAAGGACGAGGCGACCATCGCCAGCCTGACCCGGCCGCACCCCGAGCAGCGCGCCCCGGTGCTGTTCTGCGTGCTGGGCGAGACCCACGGCGCGGTGCACCGCAACACCCTGGCGAAGGCCGGCCTGCCGGTGTTCGCCACGCCCGAGCAGGCGGTGCGCGGGTTCGAGCATCTGGTGCTGGACCGCCGCAACCGCGCCGCCGCCCGCGAACTGCCGTCCTCCACCGTGATGGAGGTGACGCCGGACAAGGCCTGGGTGCGGCGCCTGTTCCGCGACGTTCGCATGGACGGCCGGCTGGCGCTGACCCAGGATGAATCGCTGGACGTGCTGGCGGCCTATGGCATCCCGACGGTGCCGACGCGCATGGCCGCCTCGCCGGACGATGCCGCGGCGGCGGCCGATTCCGTCGGCTATCCGGTCGCGGTGAAGCTGCGCGACAACGCGAGGCCCGGCACCCGGCCGCCGGGCGGGCTGGTGCTGGACCTGATGGACGCCGCGCAGGTGACCGCCGCCGCCCGGCTGCTGGCGGCGAAGGAGCCCGAGCGGCCACTGCTGGTGCAGCACCAGGCCGGGCGGGCGCGGGAACTGGCGATCCGCGTGTCGGACGATGTCGGCTTCGGGCCGGTGATTTCGTTCGGCTCGGGCGGCACGGCGGCGAACCCGCAGGACCGGGCGATGGACCTGCCGCCGCTGAACCTGACGCTGGCCGAGCAGTTGATCCGCCGCTGCCGCGCCGGCGCGATGCTGGGGCGCGACCTGCGCGACCGGCCCGCCGCCAGCACCGACGCGGTGGCCGGCACGCTGGTGCGCATCAGCCAGCTGATCGTCGATTTCCCGGAAATCGCAGTGCTGGACCTGCCCGCGCTGTTCGCCGATGCGCGCGGCGTGGTGGCGGCGGATGCGTGGGTGAAGCTGCGCGGGGCCGAGGAAACGCCGCCGCCGCTGGCGATCGCGCCGTATCCGCAGGAACTGGTCACCTGCCGCGTGCTGGGCAACGAGAGCATCACCATCCGGCCGATCCGGCCGGAGGACGCCGAGGCGCATGGCGCGTTCTTCTCGCGGTTGTCGCCGCAGGATATCCGCTATCGGTTCTTCAGCGCGATCCGCGAGCTGTCGAAGGAGCAGGTGGCGCGGCTGACGCAGGTGGACTACGATCGCGAGATGGCGTTCGTCGCGGTGAGGGACACCACGGGCGAGATCACCGGGGTGGTGCGGCTGGTGTGCGAGCCGAACGGACGATCGGCTGAGTTCGCGGTGATCGTGCAGGCGGATATGAAGGGCCGGGGGCTGGCGACCGCGCTGATGAAGCGGGTGATTGATTGGGGGCGGCAGAAGGGGCTGCAGGAGATCACCGGGCAGATTTTGGCGGATAATGCGCCGATGCTGGCGTTTATCCGGCATCTGGGGTTCACGGTGCATCGGATGCCGGATGATCCGGAGGTGATGGAGTCGCGGCTGGAGTTGGTGGCGGGGTAGGGGGCTGGAGGACGCTCAGCGGGCACGTCGGGATTGTGTCATTCATGCGTATTAGCATCTTGGCTACGCTGTACTCCCTATGATCTATCCACAGATAGCGCGTAAAGTGAGCAGCCTATATAGATCTGTGTCATTCCCTTTATCGGTTTCGCACAAGTTCAGAGACTCGCTTAGCGCGCGTTGGTACATGTCAACCGCAACTTGCCCATGGATTGATAACTCTGTTTCATCAAAATCGGCACCGTGAGCAATCTTGCTTCGGAAAGCGTAGGCCCGCTTTATTGCGTCAAACGCTTGGTCCCGTTGCGATTTTTCGAAGACAAACGCCGTCAGCGCAACGGCTAACTTGTGCGATATCTCGTTCTGGCCGGGATTGAGTAGCTGCTCAATAGCAGCCCAAAAGCCGGGCAGGCTAATAATCGGGTCCTGATTTCGCAGTGCTGCTTCGGCATGCCTTAAAGACGTTTGTATCCTGGCAAGCCGGCTCCCTCTCTTGGGTTTGCTGAAACATGTAGTGGCGACTCTGACGAACCTATCACCTGATATATCCATCCGATCTGACGGATATACCCGGCTACCATACTGGCTATTGTTGTAGGTTTGCATCCGGCGACTTAGTCTCGTGCTAACGGTGCCGTTTGCAGAAGTACTAAGCACCAGCTCAGCAATCACCTGGGGATTTAGTCCAAGCAAGAGATTAGTATAAGCAAGAAACGCATTTATCCTTCTAACGGACTCGCGAGATCGGTCGGCAACCGGATCTTGAACCCGTCCGTCGATTACAGCGGGCGACAAGTTTCCATCACCTAAGTTCACTGCGAATACGCCAGAAATTGGTGGAAGCCAATTTGTCATATTGTATTCGTAATCATACATCGGGAACGTAATTTCATTGGGCAGTAGGTCTATCGGGACCCAATGAGTGCTTTCGTCCAATTCAATAATTTTCCTCTGCAGTTTTTCGATTGAGAAACCGCTGACTGCAATGTAGAGAACATGGCCGGATGCATGGTAATGGTTTGCGGGGCTGCTATTCTGAATGCCAAGGTGCGATAAAACTTCTTCCGCACCGATTATTTTACCTACATTATCCCCACAAAACAATCCGGCTGGGCGTGCATCAGTTGCTACTTCATCGCCAGGTAGCACATTGGCGAGAGAAACCGTCAGTCTAGTACGGCTGCCCATGATGTCCCGCCGCAACACATCAACGCGGAATGCATGGTACCGAGATGGGTGATCGCTCCTTAACAATTCTTGCCATGTTCCCTCAAATATGTTCGTTAACGATCCGCAATTCTTCAGGCAAGCCAAGTCTTCCTTCTTAGATCGGATCATATAGAAATGGGTTTCTGTGTCCAATGCTGCTAAATGGATAGTGGCCCCAGGCCTGGGGGCATTAAGCAATGGCCACATTGGCCATTGGTAATCGTTGTGGTCGGCTCTTGCTTCGGCAAATATATCGGCATATTCGGCAGCCATGTTGGCGCAATTCCAATCTATCAGAGATTTAGTTCGTATCAGCCGGTCATTGGCTGCTGAGCAAATGAACCTTATCGATTTTGCAAGTATCTGACAAGAGAGACATTGCAGCTGGCGTTTCGTTGCTCGTTGGTAGCCGCGAAGATCAAGGATGCTGTACCGTTCCCGCGCCCGTCGCCGGACTCCCCGGCTGTCGCGGCTGGAACAGGTGCGTAACGCCCGCGGGCGTCGGCCACAAATCAGCCGCCTGGATGGCAAGGATGACAACCCCCAGGATGATCGGCGACAGGATCGCGATGACAAACCCGATCAGCAACTGATTGCGGAACGAGCCCGCCCGGCGAAGCTCCGCAAGGCCGTCGCGGAGATTGACCGAGAACCTGTCGAGGCTCGTCTGAACGGAGGCAATGACCCGGTCATTGATCGCCGCCTGCCGCTCCTGCACCAGGTAATCCTTCATGTACGCCCGGGCAGCACGATCGAAGGTCCGCGCCGAACTTTCCCGCCACGCCCTGATCCGCGTTTCGGTGATCTGGGCGATCCAGCCGTTGATCTCATCCGGCGTGGGAGACGTGCCCCTGTCCCGCTCGATCTGGTCGTACCACTCGTATTTCTCGAACGAGTAGATGGCGTAGGTAAGATAGTTCAGCTCCGGCGGATGCGTGTTTCCCGAGACGATACTGACCCAGATCTCGCGGTCGTTACTCGGCATCTTTCATTCGATCCGCGCCTTATGGAAGCTGCCGACTTCCCGGGCAGCCCGGTTCAGCGCCGAGCCGACCCGGTTCATCACGGCATCCGCCGGCTCGATGTCGAGGGATTTCGGCACGATGTGGTCAAGCTCATAGGCAAGCGATGGCCTGGCCAGCAGAAAGCGTCCAAGTTGTTTGCGGAGATCCGCCCTGTTGTCTTCCGACTCGGGATGCTGTTGCAGATCCTCCAGCGCTTCCCGAGCCCGGCCGGTCAGATGCTCCTGAAGCTGCCCATGGGCCGTGCGGGCGCGCGCCAGCTCGTCGTCGCCCAGCAGCTGTGCGCTCGATACCTGCGCGCTCAGCAAGGCCAGCGCGACCAGTTCCACGACACGGGTGGCCAAGGGTTCGATTCCCATCTCAGAAGTCATTCATAACCCTCCAGAAAAGGAAGCTTACCACGTTTCCGTGCGCAGGACCACAAGACCAGCATGGTCAAGCAGGCAAGCGCCATCCCCTGCGCAGGAGGGGGTATGCCGAGCGTCCGAGGCCAGCGTTCCCAGCCCCCGATCCTGCCGCTGCCGGGACAGGCTGTCCTCACGCCTCGCCGCCATCAGCGCCTATCGCCACCACCCCCAACCGCGCGGCGAACACCACCTTCCCATCGCCCTCCCGCCGCCCCTGGAA
>NZ_NHRY01000104.1 GCF_002937115.1 Rhodopila globiformis
CCGCTGTCCTTCATCATGGCCGTTGCGGATGACCACGGCACTGTCGCAGTCAGGGCAGCGCACGCCATCCGGCCAACGATGCTGACGCACAAGCTCATAGCACTTGGCCTCGTCCAGCAGGCCAGACCCCCTCTGTGCCAATGACGATGAGACACCGGCCCCCCTGCGAGTTTAGACTTGGGCACGGGAGAACGACATCGTGGTTATGCCCAACACAGATGGCTCAATCGACCCGAAGAATGCGGCTGGCCACAGCCAGGCCCGTAAACCAACGACGGTCCCGCCACCGTCTGCCGCCTCGCCCGAGCTGTCACCCCGGCCCCAGCGCCGGACGTTCTCTGCGGCCGCGAAGCTGCGCATCCTGGCAGAGACCGACCGCGCCGCGGATACCGGCGGGATCGCGGCCATCCTGCGGCGCGAAGGCCTTTACTCGTCAACCCTGACCGATTGGCGCCGCCAGCGGGATGCGGGCGCCTTCGAAGCGCTCAAGCCGCTGCGGCGTGGCCCCAAGCCCGTGCTGGCCCAACCCGCCGCCGATCTCGACCAGCTTCGCCGCGAAAACGCCAGGCTGCGTCAGCGGCTCGAACACGCCGAAGCCATCATTGGAATCCAAAAAAAAGTTGCGGCCTTGCTGGGCATGCCGATGGCGACGACCGAGCCCGACGAGACGCCATGATGCAGGCCGTCATCGCCCTGACCGCCAAGAGCGGCCTCACCGCAAGCGCCTGTGCCGCTCTCGGCCTGGCCCGCGCCAGCGTCTATCGCGCCCGCAGCCGTCGCCTTCAGCCACCCGCGCCAAGCTCGGCCAGACCCGCGCCGGCGCGGGCGCTTGGACCGGAGGAACGCAGCCGTGTGCTCGATCTTTTGCGAACACCCCGGTTCGTCGATCTGGCCCCCGCGGAGATCTATGCCACCCTGCTGGACGAGGGCGTCTATCTCTGCTCGATCCGCACCCTGTATCGCATCCTGGCCGAAAACGGCGAGGTCCGCGAACGCCGCGACCAACGCCGCCATCCGGTCTACCAGAAGCCCGAGCTGCTGGCCGAAGCCCCCAACCAGGTCTGGTCGTGGGATATCACCAAGCTGATGGGACCGGCCAAATGGTCGTATTTCTACCTGTACGTCATCCTCGACATCTTCAGCCGCCGCGTCGTCGGCTGGTGCGTCGCCGACGCGGAAGATACCGCCCTGTTCAAGGCCCTGTTTGACGAAACCTTCGCCAAGCATGGCGTGCCACCCGGGCAACTGACGCTGCACGCCGACCGCGGCGGCCCCATGAAGGCCAAGGCAACCGCCTTCCTGCTGGCCGATCTCGGGGTCACCAAGTCGCATAGCAGACCGCATACCTCAAACGACAACCCTTTCTCGGAGGCGCATTTCAAGACCCTGAAATACCAGCCGCAATTCCCCAAACGGTTCGGCTGCATCGAGGATGCCCGGAGCTTCTGCCGCCGCTTCTTCACCTGGTACAACCAGGATCACCATCATGTCGGTATCGGCTTGATGACTCCGGACCAGGTGCATTACGGCCAGGCCAACGACGTTCATGCCGCCCGTCAGGACGTCCTGACGCAGGCCTACCAAGCCAACCCGGAACGCTTTGTGCGCAAAGCTCCCGTGCCACCGCCTATGCCAACCCAGACCTGGATCAACCCACCCCGGAAAACAGACATCAGCCAAGCCTAAATTCATACGTCGGCTGTCTCAAAGTCATTGACAGGTTCCGAGACAGGTTGACCATGTCGGATACCGCCATGCCTACGTAGCCTCCAAAACAACCAGATCACGTCTTCATCCGATCAGATCAGAGACCTGGCTTCGGCGCTACCCCATCCCGAGCCACCCCCCCCGGAACCCAATAAGAGCCTCTCTCGATTGTCGGTTGAAGGTCCACGATTTCCGTCTCCACCCTGTGCCAGGCCAGCACTAGCCAGGTGAAAGGCAGGACCGGCGACCCGGACCCGCAGCAGGTGGAGATGGCCATCGGCGAGGCCCCCAACGGCAGGCTACAGCCCGGCACCACAAGGCCGATCAACTGGCCGAGGATGGCGATGATGGCAAACAGGCCAGGCAGGGCGGAGCCGCCCGCGCCGCGGCGGGACAGGGGCGCGTGAAGTTGCCGTCTATCGTGCGGCAGCGCCCCGCGTCGGTGATTTCATGTGCCGGACGAACAACATGATCGCCGCGCCAAGAACCTTCTGCCGGTAGGCGGCGCCAAGCGCCGGGGTGTGGGAATGATAGAAGCCGACGGCGGCCAGCAGGTTGCCGTGCGCCTCCGTCAGGTAGAGCCGCATGATCGCCGCCGCCGCGGCGATGTTGAAGCAGGGATCGTTGATCAGGCGGTCCGCGACCGCTCCCGGCGGCATGCGGACATACTGCGCCAGCGGCCGTATCCATACCGTATTGACCTGCATCACCCCCAGATCGGCCGTTTCGTTTGTATTGATATGGACCAGGCCGGGGCGCCCGCCCTCGACCGCCTGGATCGACGGCAACACCCGCGGCGGCAGGTGATAGAAAGCCGCCGCCACGGTCATGCAAGCCAGGAACGGTACGCTCACGGCACGACCGCCCGGCTTGCCGCCGCCGCGATCCGCTGCGCTAATGCCATGGCACCAGACCGTCGGGAGAAAACATGACCAAGTTCACCTGGGAACATATCCATCTGCGCTCACCCGATCCGGAGGCGACCGCCGCATGGTATAAGGACAAGCTCGGCGCCGAGGTGGTCAAATCCCCGCAGGCCGACGGATCGTTGCGTATCGACCTCAATCTCAGCGGGCAGAAGGTGTTCATCGCCAAAGCCCTGCCCGGGAAGGCCGCCGAGGCGCCATCCTCGCCCTATCTCGGCCTGGATCATTTCGGACTGACCGTGACCGACCTCGAACAGGCAGTGCGGGAACTGAAGGCCAAGGGCGTCACCTTCACCATGGACATCACCGAGGCACGACCCGGCGTGCGCATCGCCTTCCTGAAGGCGCCGGAGAACGTTTCGATCGAGCTGCTCCAGCGCGGATAGCCCCCGCCAGCCGGCGCCGCAACCGCTGGGCAACCGGGGTCAGGCCGCGTCCATGATCGCCTTGATCGATTTCAGGTCCTGGACGAACGCCTCATACTCCCGGGCCTTCGCCGCCGCGTCCGGGATGCGCAGCAGATAGGACGGGTGCACCGTGACGAATGCCGTCTGCCCGTCCGCCATCCGGATCGGCCGCCCCCGCTCGCGGCTGATGGTAACGGCGCGCCCCATGATGGCGCGGGCGGCGGAGGCGCCCATCAGCACCATCAGCCGTGGCCGCAGATGCTCCCGCTCGATGGTCAGCCAGACGTTGCAGGCCTGGATTTCGCTGACATCCGGAGTCTGGTGCAGGCGCCGCTTGCCGCGCATGGTGAACTTGAAGTGCTTGACCGCATTGCTGACATAGATGGTGCGGCGGTCGATGCCGGCTTCCTCCAGCGCGCGGTCCATGACCTGGCCGGCGGGACCGACGAAGGGGCGGCCGATGACGTCCTCCTGGTCGCCCGGCTGCTCGCCGACGAACAGCACCGTGGCGCCGGCCGGGCCCTCGCCGAACACCACCTGCGTCGCCGGTTCGTACAACGGGCAGCGGTGGCAGTTGGTGGCATCCTTGCCGGCGCGCACCAGCACCGGATCGGGCGCCAGCTTCAGCACCACCGGGCCCAGCGCCGGGCGGTCCAAAGGCCGGGGCGCCTCGTCCAGGTCCTCGGCCTCGGGCACCGAGGTGCCGGGTTCGGCCTGCTCCAGCAACTGCCGCCCGTGCCGTTCCCACCAGGCGCGCAGCGCATCGTCGTCCTCGACGTGTTTCAGGCCGGAGCCGAACAGCAAGCCGGCGCCGTCCCGGTGCGCCGCGCCGTCCGGGGTGACGATCGAGAACGCCTTGTCCGGAAAGCGCCGGGCGATCAGTTGCGCATTGGCCTCCAGCACGAAATGCGCCGGCACGTACCAGCCCAGGTAGCGCGTGGCCCCGCTATCGCTCACCGGCAGGAAGCGGATGTTGGTGCGCATGCGGTGCGCCTCGGCCCGGACGGACAAAGCCAGCCGGCGGGCCAGCGCCACGTCGGGGTCGCCGCCATCCTCCAGCAATTTCTCGCCGGCATGGGCGCGCCAGACCAGGCTGTAGAGCAGGCCAAACCGCTCCGGCTCCCGCGCCTGGATCGCCACCGAGGCGAGCGAAACCAGCGACCGCGACAGGCTGAAGCTGCCGGATGCCTCGGGCAGCGTCTCCGTCGTGCCGCCGACGGACCAGGTGACCGCCTCGGGCTCGATGCCGGCCAGCACCAGCCGGCGCGCGACCTGCCGCCAGCCGTCCCAGTCGGTCTCGTTCTTCAGGGCTATCTTGGGCATGACAATCCGGCAACCTCGGGGGCTATGGCTTTCCAAGCCTGCCATTCGTTTTATGCTGTGCCAACGTGCCTGCTTCCAAGGCGGTTGCACCCATAGCCATGGGGACGTTCAAGCCAGTCATCATGCGATCACTGTGGCATTCCGCCTGGAGCCTGCTGGCCGCCGCCAACCTGTTCTGGGCCGGCAACATCATCCTGGGCCGCGGCCTCGCCGGGCACGTTCCGCCGATAACCCTGAGCTATATTCGCTGGACCGGCGCGTTCCTGATCGCCCTGGCGGTCGCCTGGCCGCGGTTCAAGGCTGATCTGCCGGTGATGCTGCGGCACTGGCCGACGATGCTGCTGCTGTCGGCAACCGGCATCGCCTGCTACAATACCATGTCGTATATCGGCCTGAACAGCACCACGGCGCTGAACGTGCTGCTGCTGCAATCCGCCACGCCGCTGATCATCATCGTCTGGGCCTTCGCGCTGTTCCGCGAGACGCCAACGCCGCGCCAGGCGGCCGGCGTGCTGGTTTCGCTCCTCGGCGTGGCGGTGATTGCCGGGCGCGGCTCGCTGTCGGTGCTGGCGCAGTTGCAGATCAATCGGGGCGACCTGTGGGTGCTGTCGGCGCTGGGGATCTACGCCTTCTACTGCGTCATCCTGCGCAAGCGGCCGATGGTGAATTCGCTGAGTTTCCTGGTTGCCGCCATGGGCATCGGCTCCTGCATGATCCTGCCGTTCATGCTGTGGGAGGTCGCCTCGGGCGCCCGCATCCACGGCGGCGCGGGGACGTACCTGGGCATTGCCTACACGGCGGTGCTGCCGTCCTTTGTCGCCTATCTGTTCTTCAACCGCGGCATCGAGCTGATCGGGCCCGGCCCGGCGGGCCAGTCCATGCACCTGATGCCGCTGTTCGGCAGCGTGATGGCGGTGCTGTTCCTGCACGAGCGTTTCCGGCTGTTCCACGCCGTCGGCATTGGCCTGATCGCGGCCGGCATCCTGCTGGCCTCGGCCAGGCGGCCGGCGATGCGGTTGATTCGGCTGCCCAACCGAACGTGATCTCAGCCGTCTTGATCACGGCGGCGGCATCGCCAAACCTCCCTCGCTCATCAGGGGGGCGCCAGTGCGAATAATTGTTCCTCTTCTGCTGTCGGCGGCAATCGTTTCGTCCTGGGCGGTTGCCCGGGCTGACGACAAGCCGCCGGCACCACCGGCTTCGGTACAGACGGTGAAGGTGTCGCCCAAGATCCTCGAAGCCATCCTGGGCAGCCGCGTCGTTGATGCCAAGGGCAAGGACATGGGCCGTCTGGTCGACGTGCTGGTCGATGACAAAGGCCGCCCGGACGCCGCCGTGATCGATTTCGGCGGCTTCATGGGAGTCGGCAACCGCAAGGTGGCGGTGCACTGGAGCGCGCTGCATTTCGATCCGGCCGACGGCAAGCACCAGGTGGTGCTGGACATGACGCCGGACCAGATCAAGGCGGCGCCGGAGTATTCCAGCGCTGACAAGCCGGCGCCCGTGGTGACGCCGGCCGAGACGACGCCACGATCACACCCAGCCGACACGGCGGTGCAATCGCATCCAGCCAGTCCGGCGCAACCGCATTAGGCACGATGCGGCGTTTCATCTCCTCCTGGCCAGGCGGCAATCGCGCGCTGGACCTGGTCAATTTCTTCGTTGCCGACGTGCAGACCGGCTTCGGCCCCTTCGTCGCCGTCTATCTGACCACTCATAAGTGGACTCAGGTGGAGATCGGCTTTGCCCTGACCGTCGGCACGGTGACCGCGCTGGTCAGCCAGCTTCCGGCCGGAGCGCTGGTGGATGCGATGCGCAACAAGCGCTTGGCGGCCGCCGGCGCGCTGATCTTCGTCATCATCGCCGCCCTGCTGCTGGCGACGCTGCCGACCCCGCTGCCGGTGCTGGTGGCGCAGATACTGCACGGTTTCGCGAGCTGTGTGATCACGCCGGCCATCGCCGCGATCAGCCTGCACGTCGCCGGCCATGCCGCGCTGGGCGAGCGGCTGGGCCGCAACGCCCGCTTCGCCTCCATCGGCAATGGCCTTGCCGCCGCGGTGATGGGGGTGACCGGATCCTACTTCTCTTCGCGGTTCGTCTTCCTGCTGACGGCGGCGCTGTGCGTGCCGGCGCTGTTCGCGCTGTGGTCGGTCGGGGCCGGCGCCCATGCGCGAACCCAGACCACCAGCCACGGCCTGGACCTGACGGGGCTGAAGCGCCTGGTGACCGACCACCGGCTGATGATCTTCGCGGTCTGCGTGATGCTGTTCCACCTGTCGAATGCTGCCATGCTGCCGCTGGCCGGCGCGATGGTGACGATGCGGGCGGGGGATTATGCCAACCTGATCATCGCCGCCTGCATCGTCGTGCCGCAAATGGTCGTCGCGGCGCTGTCGCCGTGGATCGGGCGGGCCGCCGAGCAGTTCGGGCGCCGGCGGTTGATGCTGCTGGGCTGGGGTGCGCTACCGCTGCGCGGCCTGCTGCTGGCGGTGCTGCCGGGCGCCTGGCCGCTGATCTTCGGTCAGGCGGTCAGCGGCATCAGCGCGGCGGCGTTCGGCGTGCTGATGCCGCTGCTGGCGGCCGATCTGACGCTGGGTTCGGCGCATTTCAACCTGTGCATGGGGATGCTGGGCCTCGCGGTCTATATCGGCGCAGCGATCAGCACCACGTTGTCGGGCGGGATTGCGGATGCGGCCGGCATGCAGGTGGCATTCTTCGCGCTCAGCGGCATCGGCGTCCTTGCGTTTGCGACGGTCTGGCTGGTCATGCCGGAGACGCGGCCGGCCAGGGACGGGGAGGAGGGCCGGCTGGCGTCGGTGATCCAGTCGATCTAGGGCGGGGAGGAAACTGCGCCTCTGTGCCGGCGGCGGCATTGCGGGTGGCTGCGGAAGACAGCGATTACGGCTGCTTGAGCGAGGTGGTGCGCGACCGGGGCCTGCGCCGCAAGAGCGAGATGTTGAGGAATTGCGTCGGCTGGTGCGAGAGGGCATTGAAAGCGGACAGGGGCTCGACGCCGGTGCGGTGTTCAGGCCCAACTTGGACAGTAGGTGACAGGTTGATATTGCATGGTATCGACCGGCCCCGTAATTTCAATGGCTTGCGAGGTATCCTCTGCCCCACACAAGAATCTGTAGTGCTAAATCATGCGTCCATAACCCCGTTGTGAATTGACGAATCGGCTACTTTCCGAATGCTAGGGCTATGTTCGTCCGGGAAAAGCGCATCGGCCCCTACACCTACGTCTACCTGGTAGAAACCGTCCGCCAAGACGGCCGGGTCAAGCAGCGCATCATCCGTAATCTCGGCCGCAAGGAAGAGGTCGAGCGCAGCGGCGACCTCGACCGTCTCGTCCGCTCCGCCACCCGCCTGGCACAGCGCTCGATGATCCTGTCCCTGCTGGAGGAGGGGGGCGGGGCGGAGGACCTCGCCTGCCGGCGCATCGGCCCGCCGCTGCTGTTCGAGCGCCTGTGGCGGGAGACCGGCTGCGGCGATGTGCTGACCGCATTGCTCACCGGGCGCGGCTTCGGGTTTGCCGTCGAACGCGCCGTCTTCCTCACCGTCCTGCATCGACTGATGGTGTCCGGCTCGGATCACGCCTGCGCCCACTGGCGCGACGATTACCGCATCGCCGGCGCCGATCGGCTGCACCTGCACCACCTCTACCGCGCCATGGCCTGGCTCGGCGAGGAATTGCCGGCGACCGAGCAAGCCAACCGCACGCTGGCGCCGCGCTGCGTCAAGGACCTTGTCGAGGAGCGCCTGTTCGACCGCCGCCGCGACCTGTTCACCGACCTCTCCGTCGTGTTCATGGACACCACCTCGCTGTATTTCGAGGGTGAAGGAGGGGCCACGCTTGGCGAGCTTGGTCATTCCAAGGATTTCCGGCCGCAACTCAACCAGATGATCGTCGCCATCATCATGGATCAGGCGGGACGCCCGGTCTGTTCGGAGATGTGGCCCGGCAACACCGCCGACGTCACCACGCTGGTGCCCGTGGTCGAGCGCCTGCGCGACCGCTTCGGCGTCGGTCGGGTCTGCGTGGTGGCCGATCGTGGCATGATGAGCGCTGCCACCATCGCCGCGCTGGAGCAACGCGGCCTTGAATACATCCTCGGCGTGCGCGAACGCAGTTCCAAGGAAGTCCGTGACGTCGTGCTGGCCGATCCGCAGCCGAGCGTGCCGCTGAGCATTCCCCGTCGGGGCCGGCCTGCTACCGAATTGCAGGCCAAGGAGGTCATGCATGACGGACGTCGCTACATCGTCTGCCGCAACCTGCTCGAGGCCGAGCAGGATGCCCGCAACCGTGAGAGCGTGCTGGCGAGCCTGCGCGCCAAGCTCAAACAAGGCGACAAATCGCTGGTCGGCAACAGCGCCTACCGCCGCTACCTCCGCACACCCGATGAGCAGCACTTCACCATTGATGAAGCGCGCATCGCCGATGAGGCC
>NZ_NHRY01000105.1 GCF_002937115.1 Rhodopila globiformis
CGCAGCAGCCCGCCCCGCTGGGCCGCACATGCACGGGCTGCTGCGTTGCAGCGTTCTAACTTGCAAACGCCGCCGCGTTCACTTAGATGAACGTTTCCCCTGAAGTCCAACACCGGAGGATGAGCGCATGGCGCGCGTCACCGTCGAAGATTGCGTCCAGAAGGTTCCCAACCGCTTCGAGCTCGTCCTGCTCGCGGCACAGCGCGCCCGCAACATCAGCCGCGGGGAAGAGCTGACCATCGACCGCGACAACGACAAGAACCCCGTCGTCGCCCTGCGCGAAATCGCCGACGAGACGATCGACCTGCCGCGCATCGAGCAGGACCTGGTCAAGTCCCTGTCCCGCGCGCCGGAGCCCGAACCCGCCGACGAGGAGGTGCTCGACCTCATCCCCACCGACCAGAACATCTTCGGGCTGCAGGACGTCACCGCCGAGGAGGAGACGACCACGCTGCCCGCCGAGGCCGAGGAAACCTTGTCGCCGGAAGACCTGGAAGCGGCCATCGAGGCGGAGCTCGGCGGCCGGGTACCGCGGTAGCCCACCATGAAGGACGGGGGCTTCGGCGGCGAGATGAACACACCCGCGCCGACCCCCGCGCGGCTGGCTCCGGCGCGGCTGGCTCCGGCGCGGCCGCCGACTGTGGTGCCGCAGGGGCTTGGTTCGGGCGCCGATGTCGCCGAGCTGCCCAGGCCGCCCGGGCCGGGGCCGATGCCGCAGTGCGAGCTGACGAGCAAGATCCTCGATTATGACCCGAAGGCCGAAACCGGGCTGATCGATTCAGCCTATGAGCTGGCGCAGCAGGCGCACAGCACGCAGCGCCGCGACAACGGCGAGCCGTATTTCACTCATCCCGTCGCCGTCGCCAACATCCTGGCTGGCTATCGGCTGGACGTCTCCTCGATCGCCACCGCGCTGCTGCACGACGTGGTGGAGGACACCCCAGTCAAGCTGACGGAGATCGAAACCCGGTTCGGCAAGGAGATCGCCGGCCTGGTCGACGGCGTCACCAAGCTGACCCGCCTGGAACTGCAATCCGACCGCACCAAGCAGGCCGAGAACTTCCGCAAGCTGGTCCTGGCCATGAGCCGGGACATCCGCGTCCTGCTGGTGAAGCTGGCGGACCGCCTGCACAACATGCGTACCCTGCACTTCGTCCGCGAGCCGGACCGCCGCAAGCGCATCGCCCGCGAGACGATGGAGATTTACGCGCCGCTCGCCGAACGCATCGGCATGGACGCGGTGAAGACCGAGCTGCAGACCCTGTCGTTCACCCAGCTCGAGCCGGAAGCCTATGCCACCATCCAGGCGCGGCTGAACTTCCTGCGCGGGCAGGGCGCCGACGTGATCGACGACGTCCGCCGCGAGCTGATCGAGGTCTGCCGCGAGGGTGGGGTCGAGGTGATCTCGGTCACCGGGCGGGAAAAATCGCCGTACTCGATCTGGGAGAAGATGCACCGGCGCAATGTCGCCTTCGAGCAGCTCTCCGACATCATGGCGTTCCGCATCGTCGTCGCCACCAAGGCGGACTGCTATGCCGCGCTGGGGGCGGTGCACTCGGCCTATCCGGTGATCGCCGGGCGGTTCAAGGACTACATTTCCACCCCGAAGTCGAACGGCTACCAGTCGCTGCATACCGGCGTGACCCTGCGCCAGCCGCGCAACCAGAAGATCGAGGTGCAGATCCGCACCGAGGAGATGAACGACGTCGCCGAGAACGGCGTCGCCTCGCATTGGATCTACAAGGCGCCGGAGAAGAAGGTCGACGGCTCCGACGTGCAGCGCTTCCGCTGGGTGCAGGACCTGCTGGAGATCCTGGACGACTCCGCGGCGCCGGACGAGTTCCTGGAGAACACCAAGCTCGAGCTGTACGCCGACCAGGTGTTCTGCTTCACGCCGAAGGGGCAACTGATCCAGCTTCCCCGCGGCGCCACGCCGGTGGACTTCGGCTACGCCGTGCACTCCCAGGTCGGCGATACCTGCGTCGGCGCCAAGGTCAACGGGCGGCTGATGCCGCTGCGCCACCACCTGGAGAACGGCGACCAGGTGGAGATCATGACGGCGCGCGGCGGCACGCCCTCGCCGCAGTGGGACCGCTTCGTCGTCACCGGCAAGGCGCGCGCCCGCATCCGCCGCTTCATCCACCAGGAGCAGCGGCAGCGCAGCCGCGACGCCGGGCGGGTGGAACTGACCCGGGCGTTCCGCCAGGCCGGCGTCGACGGCTCGGAAAAATCGCTGGAGCCGGCGCTGAAGGCGCTGAAGGTCGCCACCGTGGACGATCTGTACATCGCCGTCGGCAACAGCAACATCGGCCCCAAGGACGTGGTGCACGCGGCGTATCCCGAGCTGCGGCAGACTCCGCGGGCGCCGCGCATGGTGCCGCAGATGCTGCCGCGCACCGGCAAGCCGCCGACACGGCACGACCACGACATGCCGGTGACCGGCCTCGTGCCGGGGATGGCCTACAGCTTTGCGGGCTGCTGCCACCCGGTGCCGGGGGACGAGATCGTCGGCATCGTCACCACGGGGAAGGGGATCACCATCCACAGCCGCGACTGCCAGACCCTGGCGGCCTTCGCCGCGACGCCCGAGCGGTTCATGGACGTCGACTGGAACTACGAATCCGTCGGCAAGACCAGTGCGAACGGGAAGGGCAGCGGCCATACCGCCCGGATCAGCGTGATCGCCGCCAACGAGCAGAGCGCCCTGGCCGATCTGGCGAACGCGATCGCCAAGCAGGAGGGGGCGGTGAACAACCTCAAGATCGTCAACCGGCAGCAGGATTTCATGGAGATCCTGGTGGACGTGGACGTCCGGGACCTGCAGCACCTGTCGAAGGTGATCGTCGGCCTGCGAGGGCTGAAGCTGGTCAAGGGCGTGGAGCGGGCGACCGGTGGCTGATCGCGAGTCCAGGCTGGCCGTGTCCGAACGGTACGTGTCCGGGCCGTACGCGTCCAGGCCATACGTGGGGGCGGGCGGCGCCAGGTCGTCTCCCTATCGTCATGGCCGGGTGTGTCCCGGCCATCCGCGCTTCGGCGGTGGGCGGTGGATGGCCGGGACACGCCCGGCCATGACGGAGAGGCAACGGACCTGGCCCTGCCTCTTCATGTTAGCGCCAATGGCGACACGCCCGGCCATGACGATGGGGACGACCGGCCGACCCCGCTCGGACCGGATGCCCCTCCCATGATCCTCGGCATCGGCTCCGACATCTGCGACATCCGCCGCATCGAGGCGGCCATCGCCCGGCACGGCATGCGGTTCATCGAGCGCGTGTTCACCGAAACCGAGCGCGCCAAGGCGATGCGGCGGACGGAAAAGATCCAGGCCGCCACCTACGCCAAGCGCTTCGCCGCCAAGGAGGCCGCGGCCAAGGCGCTCGGCACCGGGTTCCGCCAGGGCGTGTTCTTCTCCGACCTTGACGTCGTCAACCTGCCCAGCGGCCAGCCGACGCTGGCGATGACCGGCGGCGCGGCGGAACGCCTGAGAGCCATCACGCCACCCGGCCTGCTGTCGCAGGTTCACCTGACGATGACGGATGAATATCCCTATGCCTATGCCCAGGTGATCATCGCCGCGATCACGCAATCTTAGGCCTCTTCCTTGACAGACCGTGGAGGCATGGGCTTGATCCGCCCGCCCCTGCCGGCTCTGCCGCCGACGATGACAAGAAAGACCGCTGCCCCTATGGCGACAAGCAAAGCCAAGCCCAGACAGCACGCCAATGTCTGGGTCGAGAACATCAAGACCATCCTGTACGCCGGGCTGATCGCCGTCGCCGTACGGACGGTGGCGTTCGAGCCGTTCAACATCCCGTCCGGCAGCATGATCCCCACCTTGCTGGTGGGTGATTATTTGTTCGTATCGAAATACAGCTACGGCTATTCGCGCTACTCGCTGCCGTTCTCGCCGCCGCTGTTCTCCGGCCGGATCTTCGGCGCCCTGCCGAAGCGCGGCGACGTGGTGGTGTTCAAGTACCCGCGCGACACCTCGATCGATTACATCAAGCGCATCGTCGGCCTGCCGGGCGACCGCATCCAGGTGAAAGAGGGCCAGCTCTACATCAACGGCGAGCTGTGCCCGCGCCAGCCGGAGGGGACCTACATCGCCGACGAAAACGGCATCAAGATGATGGGCCGCCTGTACCAGGAGACGCTGCCGAACGGCGTCAAGCACGATATCCTGAAGGAGCGCGACGACGGCTGGGTCAACAACACCCAGGAATACGTCGTGCCGCCCGGCCACGTCTTCGCCATGGGCGACAACCGCGACAACAGCGCCGACAGCCGCTTCATGGACGGGGTCGGCTTCGTGCCCGTGGAAAATCTGGTGGGCCGGGCGGAAATCCTGTTCTTCTCCTACGACGCGGAATATCCGTGGTGGGAAGTCTGGGAATGGCCGTTCGAGATCCGCTGGAGCCGCATCCTGAAGCCCGTCCACTGACCGCCTGCGGGCTATGACCCAGACTCTCGAAGCGATCCTCGGCCACGTTTTCCAGCGTCCCGACCTGCTCAAGGAAGCCCTGACCCACCGCTCGGCCGCGCACGGCCATGCCAAGGGAGGCCACGGCAAGGGGCGGGGCTCGAACGAGCGGCTGGAGTTCATCGGCGACCGCGTGCTGGGCCTGAGCATGGCGGAATGGCTGGCCGAGCGCTTCCCGCGCGAGCAGGAAGGCGACCTCGGGCGGCGCCTCGCCCACCTGGTGTCGCAGCCGGTGCTGGCCAGCGTGGCGGAGCGCATCGGTCTGGCGGACGCCCTGTCAGTGTCGCCGGGCGAGGCGCGGGCCGGGGTGACCCGCCGGGCGACGGTGCTGGCCGACGCGCTGGAGGCGGCGCTGGGCGCGCTGTACCTCGATGGCGGGCTGGACGTGGCCCGGGCGTTCGTCCGCCGCGCCTGGCTCGACGCCATGACGACGCAGGCCGAGCCGCCGAAGGATGCCAAGACCGCGCTGCAGGAATGGGCGCAGAAGCGCGGCAAGGACCTGCCGTCGTATGAGGTCACCGGCCGGTTGGGACCGCCGCATGATCCGGAGTTCATCGTCACGGTGTCCGTCGGCGACTGCGCCGCCAGCGGCCGGGCCGGCAACAAGCGGGCGGCGGAACAGCTTGCCGCCGAGGCGCTGATGGAAAGACTCACGGCATGACATCGCCCCGGGCCACGCGCTGCGGCTTCGTCGCCATCGTCGGCGCGCCGAATGCCGGGAAATCGACGCTGATGAACCGGCTGACCGGCGCCAAGCTGTCGATCGTCTCGCCCAAGGCACAGACCACCCGGTTCCGGGTGCTCGGCATCCTGATGCGCGGCGCCTCGCAGGTGCTGCTGGTGGACACGCCCGGCATTTTCCAGCCGAAGCGCAAGCTGGACCGGGCGATGGTGGCGGCGGCCTGGACCGGCGCGGCGGATTCCGACCTGACCCTCCTGCTGGTCGATTCGGGCGCGGGCCTGCGCGACGACGTGCGGCAGATCGCGGCGCAACTGGCTGCCTCCGGCCGCCGCTGCTGGCTGGTGCTGAACAAGGTGGACCTGGTGCCGCCGCCCAGCCTGCTGCCGCTGATCGACAGTTTCCGCACGCTGGCGAAATTCGAGGAAACCTTCATGGTCAGCGCCCAGACCGGCGAGGGCGTGACCCAGCTTGCCGACGCGCTGGCCGCGGTGGTGCCGGAGGGGCCGTACCTGTATCCTGAGGACGACCTGACCGACCTGCCCGACCGCCTGCTGGCCGCCGAGATCGTGCGTGAGCAGATCTTCCTGCAGACGCATGAGGAAGTGCCATATGGCGCGACGGTCGAAACAGAGTCCTTCCAGGAGCGCCGGGACGGCTCGGTGCGGATCGAGGTGACGATCTACGTTGCCCGGTCCGGCCACAAGGCCATCCTGATCGGCGACAAAGGCAGCAAGATCAAGGCCATCGGCGCGCGTGCCCGGCAAGACCTGGGTGGGTTGCTGGAACGCCCGGTGCACCTGTTCCTGAACGTCAAGGAGCGCAAGGGCTGGGACGAGGAAGGCGCCCGCCTACGGGCCATCGGCCTGGACGATCCCGGCGGGGCGTAAGGGGCCTCTCCGTCGTGGTGGGGTGTGTGTCCGTGGCTATCAGGACAAGGCGGCGGCTGGAGAAGGATGTGGTGCCCGGTCCGTTGCCTCACCGTCATGGCCGGGCGTGTCCCGGCCATCTGCGCACAGACGGCGGGGGTGGATGGCCGGGACACGCCCAGCCATGACGGTAGAGCACTGATTACGCAGCCTGACCCTGACCACCCCGGGCGATGACAGCCAGGGCCCGGTCGATCTGTGCCAGCGACGCCGCGTCCTGCCGGAAGGCAAAGCCGATCGTGCCGTTTTCGGCGCGGATCACCCGCCCGCGGATCGCGCTGCCGCCTGGCAGGCCGATGCTCATGTCGGTGCCCGGCGAGTAACGGCCGTCGTGCAGGATCGCCATGCCGCCGCGCGCGATGTCCTTGATCGTCGCCTGGACCGGGGACTGCCCGGCGGTCTGTATCGTCGCCGGCATGCCGTTGCCGTCGATGCGTTCATACAGCCGCCGCTCGGCTTCGCTGCCGTGCGACATGGCGGTCAGGAAATCCGCCATCTCCGCCCGCAGCGTCGCCGCGGCGGTGCCGACCTCGTCGGCGGCCTCCGCGGCGGCCACGCTGGTCGCGTCGGTGTTCTCCGCGATCAACAGCACCTCGTGCATCGCCTCGGCCGCGCTCGACGAGGTCGCGGTGACGAGTTGCACGCTGTTGGTGATCTCGCGCGTCGCCGCCGCCTGCTGCTCGACCGCCGCGGCGATTGCGGTGGCGACGGTTTCCACCTGGCCGATGGCGGCGCCGACATCGCGCACCGCGGTGACCGCGTCCGCGGTGGCGCCGCGGATGGCGACGATCTGGGCGCCGATCTGCTCGGTGGCACGGGCGGTCTGCGATGCCAGCGCCTTCACCTCGCCGGCGACCACGGCGAAGCCCTTGCCGGCCTCGCCGGCCCGCGCCGCCTCGATCGTCGCGTTCAGCGCCAGCAGGTTGGTTTGGCCGGCGATGTCGGTGATGATGCGCACCACCTCACCGATACGCTCGCCGGCTTCGGCGAGCCCGGCGACCTTCGCGTCGGTTTCCGTCGCGCGGCTGACGGCCGACTGGACCGAGGCGGTGACGAGGCTGACCTGCTGGCTGATTTCGTTGATGCTGGCGGCCACTTCCTCGGCCGCGGCGGCCACCGCGTTCAGGTCGCGCGCCGACGCCGAGGCGCCTTCCATGGTGCTGGAGATGCGTTCCCCGGTCTGCCTGGCGCCGTCGGTGACCGCCGACGCGGCCTGGCGGACGGCGTTGGCGGAGTCGATGAAATTTTGCATGACGCCGGCGATCGAGCGGCTGAAATCCTCGGTGTGGCTGTCCATCGCCGCCTGCTGGCGATCCTTCGCCTCCCGGGCGCGGTCGCGCTCGACGGCGAGACGCTGGTTCTCGATCGCCTGCTGGCGGAACACCTCCACGGTGCGGGCCATCTCGCCGAGTTCGTCGGTGTTGCCGCGGGCCGGAACCTCGGTCGTGGCGTCGCCGGCGGCGAGCCGGGTCATGGCGTGGGTCATGCCGCGGATCGGCCGGATGATGGCGCGCGCCAGCAGCAGCGCCAGCGCGATGCCGGCGAGGGTGGCGCCGCCGGACATGCCAACTTCCTTGTAGAACGCGCCGGTGGCGACCGCGTCGGTGCCCTCTATGGTCCGGCTGAACTCGCCTTCGAGTGAATCCTGCGCCTGCATCAGCAGGGTCTGCACATTGCGGATGTCATTCCTGATCTGGTTGTCGTACAGCCTTGCGCCCTCGATCAAGGCCGACGACATCCGGTCGAAGCTGGCGATATACTGCTTCAGCGAGGCCTGCACTGGCGGCAGCATCGCCTTGATCTCCGGCGAGCCGACATAGGTGATGGCGATCAGCGAGCCTTCGGCCAGCTTGGTCTCCTTGTGGAACGCCTCGGCCAGCCGGGGATCGACATCGGCCGCGGCGAGGAAGCGCGAACTGGCCGCCTCGGCGGTCAGGAAGGCGGTGCGGACCGATGCGCCGGGCACCCAGTCGGCCGGGTTCTTGCTGGCGCCCGCCGCATCCGCCAGTTCGATCGCCTGCGTCATCATGGTGGTGCCGATGCCGGCCAGCACCTTGCGCTCCTCGACGGCGTCATGCAGCAGGGTCATGAACCGCTCCCGCTTCGCCGCCAGGTTGCGCAGCTTGTAGGCGACACTGTTGTACAGCGCGGCTTTCTGCCCCGATATCGTCATGCCGGCGGCTTCATCCAGCAGCGCGACCGAGCGCTTTTCGGCGCTGATCACGTCCTGCAGCGATTCCGCGTCGGCATCGAAGCGATAGCGCGTCAGGCCACGCCGCATGGCTTCCATCTGGAAGGTGATTTCCTGCACCCGGCGCACCGATCCGGCGATGTTGTCCATCCTGCGGATCTCGCCGCCGACGACGGACAGGCCGTAGCTGCCCGAGACGGCGATGGCGACCAGCGCGGCCACCAGGAAGCCGAAGCCGAAGAAGATCCGCATGCCCAAGCCAAAGCGAAACGACCGCATGACCGTATCCACCGTGTTGTTCAATACGGGCGCTTTACTTCATTGTGCTTAACGAAGGATTAATGCGGCCTGCGATCGGCGCGCATTTTTCGTGGCTTCGGCGCGACGGCCGGTCCGCGGGGTTTTCCGCCGGCCGTTAACCGAATCTGTAGTTTCCAGGCGACATTTCTTCTGCGTGGCGCCGGATTGGCGCCACGTGACCGGAACGATGAGGGCGGATCTGGGTGAGCTACGCGGCTTTGTCGGCGAGCGGCGCTGACGATCCGCTTGTGCCTGACGCAGCGGTGCCGATTTTTCCCCAGATCGCCGCGATGAAGGTCGATTGCCCGACGTCGCGTAAAATCCGGGCGATGCCGGCCTGGATCAGTCC
>NZ_NHRY01000106.1 GCF_002937115.1 Rhodopila globiformis
ACAGCCTCGTCCAGGCGGCCAAAGCCAAGGCCCGGGGCTACCGCTCCTCCCGCAACCTGAAGGCGATGATCTACCTCATCGCGGGTAAGCTCGAACTCGCCCTACCCACCTGAAACAGCGAGGAACCATCTGATCCAGACGCGGCCCCAGCCGCTGTGTCTCGCCGCTGGCGCTTTGCTTGGCTGGCCGCATCGGCAGGATCCTCCCCGGTCCGTGTCGGCCGCAGCCGATCACGGCAGGCAGCGGCAGTCAAATTTTGCCGGAAAACCGCTGGCCCGTGCCGAATTTCTGGCAAATACGATTACTTGCCATGGCAAAGATCCCGCTGGCTACCAGGGGTTTCTGGATTCTTCACAGGCGACTATATAGGGGGTGGAGGAATGAATGCCTGGAGCTTATTCGACAGACTTACGCGAGCGCGTGCTGGTGGCGGTTGAAGCCGGTGAGCCAGTCGAGGCGGTTGCAGAGGAATTCATGGTTGGCCGCTCGTCGATCTGTCGCTGGGTAACGGCGGCTCGTGACGAAGGCCGCCGTGCGGCCAAGCCGATGGGTCGCGGCCCGGAACCGATCATCCGCGAACCGATCATCCGCGAACCGATCATCCGCGATGAGACCGAGGTGGCGCTGTGCCGGCTGCTGGAGGCGGACAATCACCTGACCTTGGAGGAATGCCGCGACCGATTGGCGACTGAGACCGGCGTGCGGGTCAATCCCTGGACGGTTGGCCGCGCGCTGCGGCGGCTCGACTGGACGTGAAAGAAACGCAGCATCCAGCCGGCTGAGCAGGAGCGTGACGACGTCGTGCAGGCGCGCGCGCACTGGTGGACGGATGAGACCACCGGAATGGACGGGATCGCGCCGGAACGGCTGGTGTTCATCGATGAGAGCGCGGTGTTGACCAGCATGGCGCGCCGTTATGGCCGCAGTCCACGCGGGGAGCGAGCCTTCGCCAAGCTCCCGTTCGGCCACTGGAAGCGGCTGAGCGTGCTCAGCGCCATCGGCATCGAGGGCATCCTCGCCACCATGAGCATCGAGGCCGCCACCGATGCTGACACCTTTGCCGCCTATCTCGAGCAGGTGCTGCTGCCGGTGCTGCGCGAGCGCAAGCCCGATGCGGTGCTGGTGATGGACAATCTGCGCCCGCACAAGACGCCTGAGGTCCAGGCGGTGCTCGATGGATCAGGCTTTCCCTATCGCTACCTGCCCAGCTACAGCCCCGATCTGAGCCCGATCGAGCCGGGCTGGGCCAAGGTGAAATCTTATCTCCGCCGGGTCGCCGCACGCATCGTCGAGACATTGCAACAGGCGCTGGCTCCCGCGCTCGACACCATCACCGCTCAGGATGCCGCCGCCTTCTTCCGACATTGCGGCTATGCCTGTCCCAACTGACCTGCGATCTGCTGTAGTAAGCCTTTCCACCGAGACACAAAAGCGCGAGGCGAAGCCAGCATGACTTCGGCAGATCATATTGTTTGGAGTTCATTCACACCGCTCCGCCACCGCGCTCACAAAACGAATCGGCGATAGCGAAGTCGGGACGCTTCGGCGATTTCCAGGCCACACAGTGCACTTTGCTTTTCGGCTCTCCGGGGAGCACTTCGAAGCCGTCGAACGCCAACCGACGGCAGGCGCGGTGCAAAATCTGACAGGTTCGGGCTCACCTGCCGTGTCGGTTTGATATTGCAACATACGGCGCTGGACGACTATGTGGTTGCCACCGGTCACAACACCACGATTCGGGCGTTTTGCCGCCTCGCATTCAGCTATGCCGGACTGAATTTTCAGGACCATGTGGTTTCCCGAAGCGATCTGATGCGTCCGGCGGAGGTTGATGTTCTGCTTGGCAACGCCAGCAAAGCGGAACAAAAACTTAATTGGTACCCGACAATCACACTGGAGAACATGATCGCAGAGATGGTCGATGCGGATCTGGCACGACACAGCAGCCGCTTGAAGCAATGACGATGGCGACTTCTCCCCAAACCGTACTGCTCACCGGCGCCTCGGGATTCGTCGGCCGTCATCTGGTAAGGGCGCTTTCAGTTGCATATCCAACCACTGCCCTGCTTGCACCGCGCCTGGACGTTCGAAATGCAGCCGAGGTCACTGCGGCCGTTCAGGCCGCGCTGCCGGAGGTTTGCGTTCACCTTGCCGCGGTGTCGGCAGTCACCGCAGCGGGGCAGGCTCCGGAGCTTGCCTGGCAGGTCAACTTTCACGGCACGATGCACCTGGCCTGGGCGCTGGCACGCTATGTGCCCAACTGTCAATTGCTATTTGTTTCGAGTTCGGAAGCCTATGGTGCCTCTTTTCGGGGCGGCGCAAAGATCGCATAGATCCCGTGTCCGGACCAGCGTGTCAGCGGCTCCCTGAACCATATAATGACGGGGGCATGACACAAGACCGGGCTTGGGTTCATCAGCAGCGTCACTGCCGTCTCGTTCAGGCGCCAGCCACCGCCGGATACGGCTGCTCCCACTTGTCCAGGTACACCACCTCGGACAGCTTCCCCCGCCCGACTGGCCCGAACTTCCCCATCGGGTAGCCGATCGGCAGGATCGCGTAGGAGTGCACGCCCTCGGGCAGGCCCAGCGCGGTGTCGGCTTCCTTCGCATGCAGCAGATGCCGCGTTGTCAGCGTCGAGCCCAGGCCCAGCGCCCTTGCCACCAGCAGCATGTTCTGCACCGCCGGATAAATCGAGGCGCCGTTGCCACGCCCGGGATTCGGCCCGTCCACCAGGCAGGCGACGATCCAGACCGGTGCCTCATGGTAATGTTCGGTCAGGTAGGCGACGGCGCTGCCCTGGCGCTGGTATTTCTCCGCCGTCACGCCCGGCGGCGGCGTGCTGCCGGCGTAGCGCGGCCCGATGACTTCATCGAACGCCTTCTTGTACCAGACCTGCACCGCCTTTTTGATCGCCGGGTCCTTCACCACCAGGAAGCGCCAGGTCTGGTTGTTGCCGCCATTCGCGGCGGCGGTGCCGGCTTCCAGGATTTTACGGATCAGCTCGTCCGGCACCGGGTCCGGCTTCAGCCGGCGCATCGACCGCGTGGTGCTGATGATCTCGAACAGATCCGGCATGGCTCCGCCTCCTTCAGTTTCGTTTCGCCGGCGCCGTGCCGCCCGAGCCGGAGCGGCCGCCGTCGATCACGATATGCGTGCCCGTCACATCATGCGACAGGCCCGAGCAAAGATACAGCACGGCACCGGCAACCTCGTCCGGCACGGCATAGCGCCCGGTCGGGATGCCGGCGGCATAGGCGGCATGCACGGCCTGCGGATCGTTCGGACTACGCTGCGATTCCAGCGACCGCATCATCCGCGTCTCCACCGGCCCGGGGCACACCGCGTTCACCCGCACGCCATGCGCCGCCACGTCGGTGGACGCGACCTTGGTCAGCCCCAGCACGCCGTGCTTCGACGCCACGTAGGCCGGCATCCCCGGCGCGCCGAACAGCCCGGCCACCGAAGCGGTGTTGACAATCGCGCCCGACTTCTGCGCCAACATCACCGGCAGCACGTGGCGCAGCCCGAGGAACACGCCCTTCAGATTGACCGAGATGACCTGGTCGAAAACCTCCTCGTCATACTCCTGGATCGGCCTGACGACGCCCGCGATGCCGGCGTTGTTGAAGAAACAATCGATCCGTTCATAGGTGGCCAGCGTCTTCTCGACATAGTCCCGCACCGAAACGGACCGGGTCACGTCCGCCTGCACGAACGCCGCGTCGCCGCCGCGCTGGATGATGATGTCGACGCTGGCGCGGCCGGACTCGACGTTCGCATCGACAATCATCACCTTGGCGCCGCGCAGCGCGAAGCCCAGTGCGGTGGCCCGGCCAATGCCGCCACCGCCGCCGGTGATCAGGGCGACCTTGCCGGTGAAGTCCATGGTTCGCTTCCCCTTTTCGTTACTTGTCAGGTCCGTTCAGACCACCTTCGCGGCGTGCAGCGCGGCGATCTCCCTGGCGCTGTAGCCGAGTTCGCCCAACACCGCGTCGGTGTGCTCGCCTGGTTCCGGCGTGGCACTGCGGATGCTCCAGGGCGTGCGGCTGAGTTCAATCGGCTGGCCGATGACCTCCACATTGCCCAGCACCGTCTGCGGCACGGTGCGGGTCATGGCCAGATGTTTCACCTGCGGATCAGCAAACACCTCGTTCATCCGGTAGATCGGCCCTGACGGCACGCCGGCCTTGTTCAGCGCCTCGATCCAGTCCGCCGAGGACCTGCCGCGGGTGACAGCCTCGATCGTTTCGTTCAGTTGGTCGCGGTTGTCCGAGCGCGCCTGGCCGGTGGCGTAGAGCGGATCGGTGGCGAGATGCTCCGCCCCCAGCGCCTTGCACAGGCGGCGGAAGATGTCGTCGCCCGCCGCCGCGATGTTGATATGCCCGTCGGCGGTGGCGAAAACCCCCGTCGGGATGCTGGTCGGGTGGTTGTTGCCGGCCTGGCCGGGCACCTCTCCGCCGATGGTCCAGCGCGCCGCCTGGAAGTCCAGCATGGAAATCTGCGCGCCCAGCAACGAGCTTTTGACCCACTGGCCCTCGCCGGACTGTTCGCGTTCCAGTAGCGCAATCAGGATGCCCATCGCGGCGAAAATCCCCGCCGTCAGGTCGGCCACGGGAATGCCCACCCGCATCGGGCCGCGCCCTGGCTCGCCGGTGATCGACATCAGCCCACCCATGCCCTGGGCGATCTGATCGAAACCGGGACGATCGCGATACGGCCCGTCCTGGCCGAAGCCGGAGATGCTGGCATAGACGATGCGCGGATTGATCGCCTTCAGGCTCTCGTAATCCACGCCGAGGCGGAATTTCACGTCGGGACGGAAATTCTCCACCACCACGTCGGCCTGCGCCACGAGGCGCTTCAGCACCGCGAGACCCTCCGGCGCCTTCAGGTTCAGCGTCAGGCTGCGCTTGTTGCGGTGCAGGTTCTGGAAATCCGGACCATGCCGCTCGCCGCCCAGCCCGGCGTCGCCCTCGGGCGCCTCGATCTTGATGACGTCGGCACCCCAGTCGGCAAGCTGCCGCACCGCGGTAGGGCCGGCGCGGACGCGGGTGAGATCGATGACTTTGAAGCGGGCCAGGGGAGCGGTCGTCGGGCCTGTCGTCATGCTTCCATCCTTCCTGTCACGCCGCATGTTGGCACAGGAAGGATGAAGCGGTCGAGGCAGGCAGCCTACATCTGCACCACGGAGGTGAGTTCATAACTCACACCGGTCGGATTCTCGCCGATGCGGAGAGTGGTGTCGTTGACAAAGCGATACGGCGGCACGGGCAGGTTGTACGGCGCCGGAACGGACGTGTAGACCCGGCCCGCCAGATCGTATTTCGAGCCATGGCACGGGCAGAAATAGCCGCCCGGCCAGTCGGGCACCGGCTCGGACGGATCCGGGTTCGGCTTATACAGCGGCAGGCAGCCGAGATGCGTGCAGATGCCGACCAGAACCGCGTATTCGGGCTTTATCGAGCGGTGCCAGTTCTCGGCATATGGCGGTTGCTGGTGCACGCTTGATTTCGGGTCGGACAGGCGCGAAACCAGGTCCGGGCTCTGCAGCGTCTTCAGCGCCTGCGGCGTGCGGTTGACGATCAGCATCGGGGCGCCGCGCCACAACACGACGATCTGCTGCCCGGACGCAACCTTCGACAGGTCGATGTCGATCGGCGCGCCGGCGGCGATCACGTCTCGGGACGGCTCCATGAAGTCGATGAACGGCCATATCACCGCGCAGGTTCCGATGACCGCGCCAGCGGTGGCAACCAGGGACAACATATCGCGGCGTTTGGGCTCAGGCCCTGTTGTTGCAGCATGTGACATGGCCGGGATCATACCATGGCTGAAGGCCCGGTCATGATCGAGTCTTATAAATAATTCGTCAGGAGTACCGGAACTGGCGCCTGAATTTCCCAATCCACCTCGATGGCTTAGACTGAAGCGACTGCCAGGCCGGGGAGACGTTCCGCATTGGCTTTGAAACGGAGGCGCGGCGGCGCGACTGCCCTGTCGTCATGGCGGCCTTCACCATGACGTTGTGACAACGCCCATGCCACCAATCCGCCAATCTTAACGCACAAGGGAGACGCGTCATGCCTTTTGCAACGACCGACGACGGGGTCCGCCTGCACTATGAGGAAACCGGGTCCGGAACGCCGCTGATCTTCGTGCACGAATTCGCCGGCGACCACCGCGCGTGGGAGCCGCAGCTGCGGCATTTCGGCCAGCGCTACCGCGCGATCACCTATGCCGCGCGCGGCTATCCGCCCTCGGACGTGCCGGATGACGTTGCGAAATATTCCCAGGCCCGCGCCGCGGATGATATCGCCGCCGTTCTGGATCACCTGCGCATCGACAAGGCGCATGTGATCGGCCTGTCGATGGGCGGGTTCGCCACCCTGCACTTCGGCTTCCGCCATCCGCAGCGCGCCCTGTCGCTGTGCGTCGCCGGCTGCGGCTATGGCGCCGAGCCGGGCCAGCGCGACAGGTTCCGCGCCGAGGTCGCCACGGTCGCCGATTTCCTCGACAGGAACGGAATCGAAGCGTTCGCGGCGAAATATGCCTACGGGCCGACCAGGGTGCAGTTCGAGAACAAGAACCCGCGCGGCTTTGCGGAGTTCAGGCAGCAGCTTGCTGAACATTCGGCTGTCGGCGCGCGCAACACCCAGCTTGGCGTGCAGGGCGAACGGCCGTCGCTGTATGACCTTGTGGACCAGATGAAGGCACTGACTGTGCCGACCCTGATCCTGACCGGAGATGAGGATTGGCCTTGCCTGCAACCCGCGCTGCTGATGAAGCAGACGATCCCCTCGGCCGCGCTGTCGGTGATGCCGAACTGCGGCCACACGATCAACCTGGAGGATCCCGGCCAGTTCAACCGCCTGGTGGCCGATTTCGTCGCCCAGGTCGATGCCGGGCGCTGGCCGCGGCGCGATCCGCGCGCAATGGTCGATTCCATAACGGGAATGAAGTAATCATCCAGCTGCAGCGATACGATTATGCCTGGACGGGCGGATCGGCATGGCCGATACGTCTGTTCGTCATGCTGCCTCGCCATCTGCTTCCGTTTCTGTTGCTGACCTGTGCCGGCGTGTTGTCCGGGTGCAGTTCGGTGCTCACCACAAGCACCGCCGACATCGCGGGCATTGCCGGCGCGGGCATCGCCGGCGCCGTCACCAAAAGCCCCACCGGCGCCGCGGCGATCGGCCTTGGCGTCGCCGCCGGCGCCAACGCCGGCCTGCAATATGTCGAGCGTGACGTGCACGGGAAAGAGCAGGACACCATCGCCCAGGCGGCCGGGCCGTTGCAGCCGGGCGACATCGGGCACTGGAGCGTGGTCCACCGCATCCCGATCGAAGCCAACCAGCATGGCGACGTCGTCGTCACCGGGGTCGTCGGCGGGAAGGACTTCACCTGCAAGGAAATCATTTTCTCCGTCAACACGACCGACAAGGCGGGCGAGCACCGTTCCTTCTACACGGCGTCGGTCTGCCTGGACGGCAAGACCTGGAAATGGGCCTCGGCGGAACCGGCAACAGCGCGCTGGGGATCGTTGCAGTGACGCTGCGCTGGGGCTTGCTGGCCGCGCTGCTGGCGCTGTCCGGCTGCAAGTCGGTGCCGCAGATCACCGGCCTGATCACCGGCGGCATCAGCGGCGCCGCGACCGGCAGCCCGGCCGTCGGTTTCGCTGTCGGCGTGGCGACCGACGCCGCCGCCAATGCCACCATGCTCTATGTCACCCGCACCTGGCATGGCAGCGAGCAGGACGCCATCGCCCGGGCCGCCGCGGACCTGCCGGCTGGTGGCGCAACGACCTGGAAGATCGAGCACATCGTGCCCATCGGCAACGAGCATGGGCAGCTTCGCGTCATCCGCCTGATCCAGTCGCAGATCGCCACCTGCAAGCGGATCGTCTTTTCCGTGGACGAGGGAAGCGGCGCCAGGCTGACGCGTGCCTGGTACACAGTCGACATCTGCAAGCAGGGCAAAATCTGGAAATGGGCGACGGCGGAGCCGGCGGTCCCGCGCTGGGGCCTCCTGCAGCAGCCATAGCGGACACGTCCCGTCCCCGGCTTCGACGCCGCGTCAGCCGAGCCGCTTCATCACCTTGCGCGAGAATTGCTCGGCCAGGCGCCATTTGCCGGTGTTGCCGACGGCGAACACCATTTCCTGCAGGCCGTCCTGTTCCAGCGCCTGGATCCTTTCCACGACTTCGTCCGGCTCGCCGACGAGGCAGGTGTCGCGGATCAGCTGCTCGTCGATCAGGTCCGCCTCGCCGGGATGCAGGTCGGTGTAGTGGAATTCGTGCGTGCGGAAATGCCGGTGCTCGGGCGGCGTCTGCTCGACCAGCGCGCAATAGGGTTTCCACATCCGTTGCAGGAAGTCGGGCGGGTCGATCTTCCGTTCGTGCACCATGTCGTAGAAGTAATAGACACTGGCCATCACGTTGGGGCCGACGGTCTGCTTGATGCGGTCGGAGTCGACCGGCTCGCCTGGTTCCAGCAGCGCAATGTTGATCAGCGTCGCGTTGCGGAAGCCCGACATGTCGCGGCCGGACCGCGCCGCGCCCTGCCGCGCGTGCGCCAGCGCTTCCTGCACCGGCACGCCGCGCGGCGGGATGGCGAAAATGATGCCGTCGCCGTATTCGCCGGCCATCGACATGGCGCGGGGACCGAACCCGGACACGTACAGCGGAATCCGGGGCTGCAGGTTCATGAACCGGGTGTCATGCCGCAGCATCGTGATCGGGCGCGTGCGTCCTTCGTACGTGTAGTCCACCACCTCTCCGTCCAGCAGGCCGGACAGCACCCGCAGATAGTCCTCGAACGCCGCCAGTTTCATCGGCTTCTGGCCCATCGTGCGCATCGCCGTGTTGCCGGTGCCGATGCCCAGGAACACCCGCCCCGGCGCGATCCGGTTCAGCGTCGCCATCGCCGCCACCTGCACCGGCGGAATGCGCGTGCCGCAGATCGCGGTGCCGGGGCCGATGCGCAACGTCCGTGTGTGCTGCGCCGCCAGCGCGCAGACGGCATAGACATCGGAGAACAGCATCTGGCTGTCCGTCACCCAGACGGAATCATAGCCCAGGTTCTCGACGAAGCTGAACCCGCCTTATTCGTCGCTACACGAAAATTTCACTTGTACTTTCCGAAATATCCTTCCGAATCAGCGTGTTGTCATCATTACCGCGCTGCGAAGGAGCCGCACCCAATGGGTGAAGCGTCGCCGATGTTCATTC
>NZ_NHRY01000107.1 GCF_002937115.1 Rhodopila globiformis
TCGAGGCCTTCATCGCCTACTTCAACCGCACCCTCGCCAAGCCGTTCAAGTGGACCATGACCGGCAAGCCGCTCGCTGCGTGAGCGGCCGTCGAAATGGGGTTCGTTCTTCCGGCGAGGTGTACTAGGTCCGTATTGATGGCGGCTTCATGTTTCGGCAGCAATATCCTGACCTTTCAAATGCGGCATGGCCCGTCGAAATTTGGATGCTACATATCCTCGCTTTGTGCATTTGTCAACATTTCATAATGAGATAAGCTGTAATTTCCGCTCCTCCCCAAGAGGTGTGTCATGAAGACCGCAAAGGCCGGCCTGCTCGTGATCTGCTGCTCACCGCGCCGCTGCCGCGGCCGGGGCAGCGGACCTCATCCAGCCAGCGATGCTGACGCACCAATCCGAAACATTTGGCATCGTTCAGCGGGACTGCGAGACCGACCGGGCCGGGCCGGAAGCGGATGACCGACGCCTGCGCCGCTGATCGTCGCTCGCCATGGCCGAGAGGGAACGGCTGTAGCCGCCCTCTCAGCCGTTAACCCGCCTTTCGTTACTCCGCCGACTTTCGTTTCGCCGCCAGGCGATCGATCTCCGCCTGGACCGCGGCGCTGGACTGGCCGGTGAACTCGTCGTGGTGATCGCGCGCATAGACATAGCTTTCGCTGCGCCACTCCCGCGAGGCCTGGAAGTGCGGATGCACATACCGCGCCATCAGCTCGTAGTGCCGTTTCGTCTGCGGCCAGTCGGCCCAGTTCTGCGCCAGTTCCATGATCACGCCGAACCCGCCCGAGCCTTCCAGCAGCCGCTCTATATAGGCGATCGCGTCGTCCGGCGTGCCGATGCAGGCCGAGCCGCTCTCGACCATCCACTGGTAGCGGTCGCCGATATCGCCCGGAACGATCGGGAAGGTCGCGACATCGCGGAAGTAGTCGCAGAATTTATCCAGCCCGTAGCGGACGTTCTCCCGCGCCTGTTCCCGCGTCTCGGCGACATGCATCAGCGTCACCAGCCGCCAGCAGGACCGGTCCGGCACGTGGCTGTTGGCCCGGGCGGTTTCCTCGTACAGCCCCCAGTTCTTGCGATGATGCACCATCGCATCGTCGCTGGTGCCGCCGATGGACAGCATGCCGAGCCCGTGCCGCCCCGCCGCCAGCGCGCCGGCGGGGGAGCGTGCCGCGGCCACCGCCATCTCCATCCGCGGCCGGGTATAGGGCGGCAGTTGCAGGCAGGCGTCGTGCAGGTCGAACCAGTCGGTCTTGCGGGTGACGCTGTCGCCGCGGAACAGCTCGACCAGCACGTCCAGCGACTCGTTCATCATCCTTCGTTGATCAGCCGGATCAATGCCGATCTTCTTGGCGTCGTGCACCAGCGATCCGGGGCCGACACCGAACATCGCCCGGCCGCGGGTCTGGTAGTCGAGCTGCACCATCCGATCGGCCAGCATGAACGGGTTGTGATACGGCAAAGAAACAACGCCGGTGCCCAGGCGGATATGCCGGGTCCGTTCCGCCGCTGTCGCTATGAACATCTCCGGGTTGGCGATGATCTCAAAGCCGCCGGAGTGGTGCTCGCCGATCCAGGCCTCGTCGTAGTTCAGGCGGTCGAGGTGCTTGGAGCAGCTCCATGTCGCGTTCCAGCGCCAGGACCGGGTTCTGGCTCAGGTCGTGGAACGGCGCCATGAAAATGCCGCTGCGGAGGTACGTCATTGGAGTCTCTCCCGTTATTCAGACATCAAGCCGGTAGCCGTCGCCGTCGCGCACCAGGCGCCCGGCCGTCACGCCAGCAAAATGGGTGCCCAGGATCAGCGCCGGCGTATCGGCAAACCGCTGGAACATCGCGTGCCGCGTGGCGATGCCCTCGTCCGGATCGCTGTCGGCCAGCGTGCTCCAGTCCGGGCGGGCGATCTGGCAGGGGTGGTGCATGAAGTCGCCGGTGATCAGCGCCTGCTCGCCGCGCGAGCGGATCAACACGCTGACATGGCCGGGCGTATGGCCGAGCGTCGGGACCAGGCTGATTTCATCGCAAACCTGTTCATCGATCTCGACCATCCGCGCCAGCCCGGCCTCAACGATCGGCGTCACGGAATCGGCAAAGATGGTTTCCATGTCGGGACGGTCCTGCACCGTCCGCCAGTGCTGGTATTCCGCGCGGCCCATCAGATAGCGCGCCCGCGGGAAAGTCGGCACCCACTTGCCGTTCTCAAGCCTGGTGTTCCAGCCGACATGATCGACGTGCAGGTGGGTGCACAGCACCGTATCGATCGACTCCGCCGGGAAGCCGGCCGCCGCCATGTCGGCCAGGAACGGCCCGGTGCGGTCGTTCCAGTGCGGGATGCGACGGCCCTGCTTGTCGTTCCCCAGGCAGGTGTCCACCACGATCCGCCGATCGGCGGTTTCGACGACGAAGCTGTGGATGCTCATGCGCAGGCGGCCGTTCTCGTCGGCGAAATGCGGCCGCAGCCAGCCGATCGGCAGGATTTCCTCGGGCGTCGCCTGCGGCAGCAGGAAGCGGGTGCCGCCGGTCACCTCCAACTCGACGATCTTCGTCACCGTGACGCCGCCGATGGTCCATTTCATGCCGGTTTCCTCGGGTTCATTGGTTGTTGCCCGGCAGCTTGGCCGAGGACCCGCCCGCCAGCAAGCCGCCGCCCTACCGATCTTCTTCCGGCGCCCGGGTCGGCCGTTCCAGCACGGACTCCACATAGACCATCCGCACCGCCGTCATCGAAGCGGCGAACAGCGGCGTCGCCAGGATCAGGCCCATGACGCCGAACACCGCGCCCAGCACCGTCTGCGACAGGATGGTCAGCGCCGGCGGCAGGTCGACCGTGCGCTTCTGGATCAGTGGCGCAATGATATTGCCTTCCAGCGTCTGCACCACGACGTAGAGGATCGCGACCGAGACCGCGCTCTGAGGCGATTGCGACACCGCAACGGCCAGTGCCGGGATCGCTCCGGCCAGGGCGCCGATATAGGGCACGAAATTGCACAGCCCGGCGATGATCGCCAGCGTCAGTGCCAGCGGCACGCTCAGGAAGAACAGCCCGGTGCCGGTCAGCACCGCCACCACCATCATGTCCATGAACTGGCCCAGGAACCAGCGCTGCAAGGTCCTGCCCAGTTCCTCCATCACCTCGTGCCCGCGCGGCCGCCAGCGGGGTGGCAGCAGCCGCAGGAAGCCGCCGATGTAGGTGTCCGGCGCCATGGCCAGGAAAATCCCCGTCGCCAGGACCACCACCAGATCCCCGCCGACGCCGATGACCGAGGAAGCGACGCCGGGCGCCAGGGACGTCAGGTGGCCCAGGATGGCGCCGGCCTGGTCCGTCAGGTGCGGAACAATACGTTTTACATACGGATCGTTCTGCCACCTGTCCCACAGATGCTGGACCTGCTGCCTGACCGTGTCGGACACTGTTGCAGCCTCGCGGATCATGCGCGCGCCCTCCAGCCAGAACAGGGCCATGAACAGCAGGACGATCAGCACGACGACGAGGGCGAGGCACCAGCCGGTGCCAAGCCCGATGCGGCGATGCAACCCGGACGCGCCCCCCCGCAGCACGCTGGCCGCCAGGAGGGCGGCGAACACCAGCAGCAGCACGTCGCCCAGCTGGGACGCGACCAGCAGCAGCAGAGCGGCAATAACGGCCGCCCGCAGGGTATAGTCGATGTTACGGTGGTGCTTTTGTTCGGTGTCCATCCCGCACCTTCACCCGATGGCGGCGACCGGCTCAATGCACAGTCGGTTCAGCCGGCGGCCCCGCTTGTGCCAGGCGGCCGGCTGGATCAGAGTCGCCAGCAACCGGACGATGGAGGTAACCCATGGCCTTGCATATCGACTACTACGTGTCGCTGAACTCGCCCTGGACCCATCTCGGCGCCGCGCGGATCGAGGCCATGGCGATGGCGCACAATGCCAGCCTGCGCATCTATCCGGTCGATTTCGGCGCCATCTTCGCCGCCTCGGGCGGGCTGCCGCTGCCGAAGCGGTCACCGCAGCGCCAGGCGTACCGGTTGCAGGAACTGGCGCGATGGCGCGACCATCTCGGCATCCCGATCGTCATCCAGCCGAAATTCTTCCCGGCCGGCGAGACGCTCAGCGCCCCGTGCGTCATCGCCGTGCGCGAGACCATCGGCGACCAGCCGGCGATCAGGCTGGCGCACCGCATCCTGAAGGCGCTGTGGCAGGAGGAGAAGAACCCGGCGGACCCGGCAACCCTGGCCGGGCTGATCGCCGACGTCGGCCTGGATGCCGACAAGGTCATGAAGCTGGGCGAGGAGCCGCGCTGGACGGAACGGCGGGAGGCCGACACCAAGGCCGCGCTCGACCGCAACGTATTCGGCGCGCCGAGCTACGTCATCGGCGACGACATATTCTGGGGCCAGGACCGCCTGGGCTTCGTCGAGCGCCGGCTGGCGCGCGGCTGATGCGGGTCTATACCATCCTGCCGCAGCGGCACTGGCAGGACGTCGCGCCGGCGGCCCGCGAGGCCGAGGCCGTCGGGTTCGATGCGGTCATGACCGTCGAGCTCGGGCACGACCCGCTGGCGCCGCTGGCGTTCGCCGCCCTGGCGACCAGCCGGGTGGAGCTGACGCCATCCGTCGTAGTGGCGTTCCCACGCAGCCCGACGACGCTGGCGCAGCAGGCCTGGGACATCCACGCCAACTCCGGCGGTCGTTTCGTGCTTGGCCTGGGCAGCCAGGTAAAGGGCCACAACGAGCGCCGCTTCGGCATCGCCTGGACCGCGCCGGCGCCGCGGATGCGCGACTATGTCACGGCGCTGCGCGCGGTATGGCAGGCGTGGGAGACCCGCGGGCGGCTGAATTTCGACAGCCCGCACTACAAGCTGACGCTGATGACGCCGGATTTCTCGCCCGAGCCGACGGGGCTGCCGATGGTCCCGGTCACCGTCGCCGCCGTCGGCGAGGCGATGCTGCGCGTCGCCGGCCAGGTGGGCGACGGCGTGCGGCTGCATCCGCTGTGCTCGCGGGCTTATCTGGAGCAGGTGTGCCTGCCGCAGATGATGGAGGGCATGCGCCGCAGCGGCCGCTCCCGGCTGCATTTCGACGTGCATGGCGGTGGTTTCGTCTGCACCGGCCCGGACGCGGCGACCGTGGCTGCCGAAATGGAGAAAGCGAGGCGGCGCATCGGCTTTTATGGTTCCACCCGTACCTATCTGCCGATTCTGGCGCTGCATGGGCTGGAGGATCTGGGGGCGAAGCTGCACCGGATGTCGGTGGAGGGGCAGTGGGACCGCATGGGGGCGGAGATTTCCGACGACACCGTGCGGATCTTTGCCGCCTGCGGCACCTACGATACGCTCGCCAAGGTGATCGAGCAGCGCTTCGGCGGCGCCGCGGATTCCGTGGACATCCATTTCCCGCCCGGAACGCCGCCCGGGCTGGCGCAGGACCTGGTCAGCGACATCCGTCGCATTCCGCACACCTTTGCCGGCTTCAACACGAGCTGGTAACGAAACCGCATGGCCACGCGGACCTGCCGGGCGCGGCGCCAAGGGCCTGTCAGGGGATACCTGTGTCATTGGGGGGGCAGGGCACCGGGGGGCAG